>NZ_JBHUSF010000659.1:0-1079 GCF_042673295.1 Rhodococcus sp. NPDC057014 | reverse complement strand
CCGTCGCCGGTGCGCTGGAACCCGAACATCGAGTAGAAGATGTACAGCGGGATCATCGGCTCCCCGTGGGTGGCGTAGGAGGTGCCGACCGCGGTGAACGAGGCCGTCGAGCCGGCCTCGTTGATGCCCTCGTGCAGGATCTGCCCGATCTCGGACTCCTTGTACGCCAGCATCAACTCCGCGTCGACCGCCGTGTACAGCTGCCCGTTGCGGTTGTAGATCTTGAGCGAGGGGAACCAGGAGTCCATCCCGAAGGTGCGGGCCTCGTCCGGGATGATCGGCACGATCCGCTTCCCGATCTCCTTGTCCCGCAGCAGCTCCTTCATGATCCGCACCAACGCCATGGTGGTCGCGACCTGCTGCTTCCCGGAGCCCTTGCGGACCACGTCGTAGGTCGAGTCCGCGGGCTGCGGCAACGGCGCCGCCGTGGTCCGCCGCTGCGGCAGGAACCCGCCCAGCGCCTTGCGGCGGTCGAGCATGTACTGGATTTCCGGGGCATCTTTGCCGGGGTGGTAGTACGGCGGCATCTTCGGGTCCTTCTCCAACTCTGCGTCGGAGATCGGGATCCGCTGCAGGTCCCGGAAATTCTTCAGGTCGTCGAGGGTCAGCTTCTTCATCTGGTGGGTGGCGTTGCGGCCCTCGAAATGCTTGCCCAGGGTGTAGCCCTTGATGGTGTGCGCCAGGATCACCGTCGGCTGACCCTTGTGCGCCATCGCCGCCGCGTAGGCGGCGTAGATCTTGCGGTAGTCGTGGCCGCCGCGTTTGAGGTTCCAGATGTCCTGATCGGACAGGTTCGCCACCAACTCCTTCGTCCGCGGGTCCCGGCCGAAGAAGTGCTCCCGCACGTACCCGCCGTCGTTGGCCTTGTAGGTCTGGTAGTCACCGTCGGGGGTGACGTTCATCAGATTGACCAGGGCGCCGTCGCGGTCCGCGTGCAGCAGGGCGTCCCACTCGCGGCCCCAGACCACCTTGATCACGTTCCAGCCGGCGCCGCGGAAGAACGACTCCAACTCCTGGATGATCTTGCCGTTGCCGCGGACCGGGCCGTCGAGGCGCTGCAGGTTGCAGTTCACCACAAA
>NZ_JBHUSF010000658.1:0-1092 GCF_042673295.1 Rhodococcus sp. NPDC057014 | reverse complement strand
GCGTTGTCGGTTTCCAGACGGGCGTTGTCGGCTTCGAGTTCCCCGGTACGGCGCTCGAGGTCGAGGACGTGGCCGATACCGACCAGGTTGACGCCGGCGTCGATGAGTTCGGCGATCCGCCGGAGCCGGACCAGGTCGTCGTCGCTGTAGCGACGGGTACCACCCCCGGTGCGGGCCGGAGTGAGCAGCCCGTACTCCTCGTACAACCGCAGCGCCGCGATCCCGAATCCGGACAGTTCGGCGGCCACCGAGATGCCGTACACCCCGCGCCGGGAGCGGATCTCGGTGTCGCGCTCGGATTCTGGGGTCATGCCGTGCTCCGATCGGAAAATATCTCGCCCAAACTCTTGTCATAGTCTACGACAAATGCTATACCGAATCTACAGCATCTGCTGGAGTTTAAGTGTTGAGATGAGAGGGTTTTTTGGAGGTGGAGACGATGTTGATGCGCACCGATCCGTTCCGCGACCTCGACCGTCTGACGCAGCAGATCCTCGGCACCGCGGCACGGCCGGCGGTGATGCCGATGGACGCCTGGCGCGAGGATGACCGGTTCGTGGTGGAGTTCGACCTGCCCGGCGTGCAGGTGGAATCGATCGATCTGGACGTCGAACGCGACACCGTGACCGTGCGGGCGCAGCGGCCCGGGCTCGACGACAAGCAGGAGATGGTGGCCTCCGAGCGCCCGCGTGGGGTGTTCAGCCGGCAGCTGTTCCTCGGCGAGAACCTCGACCCGGACAAGATCGAGGCGTCCTACGACGCCGGGGTGCTGCGGTTGACGATCCCGATCGCGGAGAAGGCCAAGCCCCGCAAGATCGAGATCAGCAACCATTCCGAGCGCAGGGCCGTCACCGCCTGACCGACGCCGTGACAGTCCTCCCAGGAGGGGGTGAACATCGATGACCCCGACGATCATGGTCACCGCAGCACCCGGTTCCGGCTCACCGCGCATCGCACGCGCTGTGGTGCGGCCGTGGCACGAGCTGGACTACGAGCTGCTCGTCGCCGATTCGGATCGCATCCTCGCCGACGCGCTCACCCCGCAGGCCGCGGTCCTGCTCGCGACGATGGCCACCGCACGGTCCGGTCCGT
>NZ_JBHUSF010000657.1:0-1095 GCF_042673295.1 Rhodococcus sp. NPDC057014 | reverse complement strand
ACCCTGTCGTGGCACGCGCACAGCTCTATGTGAAGTGAGGCGTTCATGAAGCTTGCGGTCATTCCGGGTGACGGCATCGGTGTCGAGGTCACGGCCGAGGCGCTGAAGGTGCTGCGCAAACTCGTCCCCGATCTCGAGACCACCGAGTACGACCTCGGTGCCCGTCGCTACAACGCCACGGGGGAGTTGCTCCCGGACGCCGATCTCGCGGCGATCCGCGAGCACGACGCGATCCTGCTGGGCGCCATCGGCGACCCGTCGGTCACACCGGGCGTGCTCGAGCGTGGTCTGCTGTTGAACATGCGGTTCGCGTTGGATCATCACGTGAATCTGCGTCCGTCGCAGCTGTATCCGGGATCGAAGTCGCCGCTCGCGGCGCAGCCGGACATCGATTTCGTGGTGGTGCGCGAGGGCACCGAGGGACCCTACACCGGTAACGGTGGCGCGATCCGTGTCGGCACTCCGCACGAGATCGCGACCGAGGTGTCGATCAACACGTGGTTCGGCGCCGAGCGGGTGGTGCGCTATGCATTCGCCCTCGCACAGACCCGGCGCAAGCACGTCACGCTGATCCACAAGACGAACGTCCTCTCCAACGCCGGTGCGATCTGGACGCGTGCGGTGGAGACGGTGTCGGCGGAGTATCCGGACGTGGAGACGGCGTACTGCCACATCGACGCGGCCACCATCTACATGGTCACCGACCCGTCGCGCTTCGACGTGATCGTCACGGACAACCTGTTCGGCGACATCATCACCGACCTCGCGGGTGCGGTCACGGGAGGTATCGGCCTGGCGGCGTCGGGGAACATCGACGCCTCGGGGACGAACCCGTCGATGTTCGAGCCCGTGCACGGCAGCGCCCCGGACATCGCGGGCCAGGGGATCGCGGATCCCACGGCGGCCATCCTGTCCGCGGCGCTGCTGCTGCGTCACCTCGGCCGGGACGACGATGCCGCGCGCATCGAAGCCGCGGTCGAGGCCGATCTGGCGTCCCGGGGCGACTCGAAGGTCGTCACGTCGGAGGTCGGCGACCGGATCGCCGCGGCCCTCTAGGGCCGGGCGTCGACCCTGTCTCCCTCGATCCCCGTGGAC
>NZ_JBHUSF010000656.1:0-1098 GCF_042673295.1 Rhodococcus sp. NPDC057014 | reverse complement strand
TCGGTGCCGCGGCATCGGCCGGCAACGCCGGCTGGGTGACCCCGTTCCTGTCCACTCCCCGCGCCGCACCGGGTGCGGTTCGGGACGCGTTCCGAAGTTTCACCAGCACCGAGGGACCGGCCCGGATGCGCCCGCATCTCGAGCCGAGCTTCGCCGGCTGGATCACGAAGTTCCTGCGCGCGAGCACGAAGAAGCGGAACGCGAAAAGCACTGCCGCTCTGCAGGACTTCGCCCGTCCAGCGCACAGCTACTTCGATTCGCTGATCGAGCGGGGCGTGAGCTTCGAGCATTACACCGACGGGCTGGCGGTGGTGTTCAAGGAGGAGGAGAACCTCGTCCACTACGAACAGATCGTCACCAAGATGCGCTCGCTCGGCTACGTGGGCAGCGTCAAGGTCTACCGCGGTGAGGACGCTGCCGCGTTCGACCCGGCGATCCGCCGCGACCTCGCCGGTGCGCTGCACCTCGAGAGCGAACGGCACGTGCGGCCCGAGACGCTGTGTCAGGGGCTCGCGAAATGGGTGCAGGCCAACGGCGGCGAGGTCGCGGAACACGATGCGGTCACCGCGATCACGGCCCGCAGCAGCGGCCAGTGGATGGTAACGACCGAGTCCGGGCGGGAGATCGTCGCCGACAACGTCGTCGTCGCCGCCGGCTACCCCAGCCGCACCCTGCTCGCCCCGCTCGGCGTGACGGTGCCGCTCGAAGCGGCCAAGGGCACCAGCATGACCGCCCTCGGCGAGGGCACCGCCCCGGCGCACCCGCTCAAGCTGTACGAGAACATGGTGGCCTGCTCACCGTTCGGCAACGCCGTGCGACTGTCGGGAACCTTCGACATCGGCAACCGCGATTTCACGCTGAACCAGAAGCGGCTCGACATGGTGGTGCGGCAGGGCCTGAGCTTCCTCGAGGACTGGCGCCCCACCGACGTCGAAATCCAGTGGGTCGGTCACCGCCCCACCTCGGCGGACGACCTGCCGATCATCGGTCCGGTCCCCGGGCAGGCGGGCCTGTACCTGGCCACCGGCCACGGCACCCTCGGGGTGACCCTCGGCCCCGTCACCGGCGCCCTCGCCGCCAAGGAAATCGCGCGTCACG
>NZ_JBHUSF010000655.1:0-1121 GCF_042673295.1 Rhodococcus sp. NPDC057014 | reverse complement strand
GTGCCGCTGAATCTTGACGAACCGAGTCCGCACCGGGCGTGGCGCGCTCGCGGGCCGTGATGAACGACATGACCTCCTCGTCCCCCTGCCGACGATGTCGGTACATGGGCCGGTGACGTGCCTCGGCGAGGTCGTCGAGAACCAACCATGGGAAGCGGTCGAGACCGGCAGCGACCTCGGCGACACGCGCTCGTTCCGACTGGCGTTTGCGCTACCGGTCCGCCGGGTCCGACCCCCCGCGAAGCACACCGAGGACCATGGCACAGACCGCGGTGATCATTCCGTGCCCCTTCTCGCAGCCGCGGACCGGTGCCGTTTTCGAATGAGCCGTCGGGGTACACGGTCGAAGGACGAGGAGGTCTGAGGAAATGCCTGTTTGGGGATGGATCTTGATCGCGGTGCTCGTCGTGATCGCGGTGCTGGCGATCATCGCGTCCCGCTCGATCAGCAGTCGCAAGAGGACGGAACGCCTGAAAGGGCGATTCGGTCCCGAATACGAGCGGACGGTCGGCGAGGTGGGCGACCAAGGCGCTGCCGAGAAGGAACTCGCCGCCCGCGAACGAAAGCGGGAGAAGCTCGACATCGTCCCGTTGACACCCGAGGCACGCGCGAAGTACACCGATTCCTGGCGGACGGTTCAGATCGAGTTCGTCGACAACCCGTCGAGCGCGGTAGCCGCTGCGGATCGGCTCGTGATCCACGTCATGCGCGAACGCGGTTACCCGATCGACGACTTCGATCAGCGCGCGGCCGACATTTCGGTCGACCACCCGAAGGTTGTCGAAAACTACCGCACGGCGCACGGCATCTATCTCGCGCAGGAGGCGGGCGACATCGGGACGGAGCGACAGCGGGAGGCGTTCGTGCACTACCGCGAGCTCTTCGAGAAGTTGCTCGAGACGGATGAAAACACAGACGAGCCGAACAAGGACAAGCCGAAGGAGACGCGCGCATGACAACCCCACACGGGCAACCCGAGGGCACCAGCCCGACCGGGAGCGTCGAAACATCCGCCGAGCCCCCCGCCTCGGCGCCGGCGGGAACCGGAGCATCCACCGGAGCAACCGACTCTGCGCCCGACGCTGCCGCCGTGCCGGCCGTGGGGGCCCAGCGCCCGGCGG
>NZ_JBHUSF010000654.1:0-1131 GCF_042673295.1 Rhodococcus sp. NPDC057014 | reverse complement strand
CCGCAGCGGATGCTCGCTGCGGGGTGTTCGGGTCGGGTGGGGACTACCGGTGGGTGAACTCCGGTGACCGCTTTTCGACGAACGCGGCCATGCCTTCCTTCTGGTCCTCGGTGGCGAATGTCGAGTGGAAGACGCGTCGCTCGAAGCGAATTCCCTCGCTGAGGGTGGTCTCGAAGGACCGGTTGACCGCTTCCTTCGCCATCATCGCGACGGGCAGCGACATCTCGGCGACGGTGGTGGCCGTTTGTAGCGCCTCGTCGAATAGGTCTGCGGCGGGGACGATGCGGGCGACGAGTCCGGCGCGTTCGGCTTCCTCGGCGTCCATGGTCCGGCCCGTCAGACACAGTTCCATCGCCTTGGCCTTGCCGACGGCACGCGTGAGGCGCTGTGAGCCGCCGATGCCGGGGATGACGCCAAGCTTGATCTCGGGCTGACCGAACTTGGCGGTCTCGGCGGCGAGCAGGATGTCGCACATCATCGCCAGTTCGCACCCGCCGCCGAGGGCGTATCCCGCCACGGCGGCAACGATGGGTTTGCGCGCGGCGGCGATGCGGTCACCGATGGAGAAGAAGTCGTCGAGGTAGACGTCCATGTACGACTTGGTCTGCATCTCCTTGATGTCGGCGCCGGCGGCGAACGCCCGGTCGGAGCCGGTGAGGAGGATGGCCCCGATGCCGCTGTCGGAGTCGAGTTCCTCGATTGCCGTGACGAGTTCGCGCAGCAGTTGGGAGTTCAACGCGTTCAGCGCTTTCGGGCGGTTGAGGGTGATGATCCCGACCCGGCCCTTGCGGTCGAGGAGGATGGTGTCGTAGTCGGTCACTGGTGATCTCCGATTGTCGTAGGGGCCATGAGGCCGAGTTCGAGGTCGCCGAGGGGGGTGAAGAACTGTGCGACGGCGGCGTCGGTGACGTCGTCGAGGGTGGCGGGTGACCAGCGCGGGTTGCGGTCCTTGTCGACGACCTGCGCCCGGATCCCCTCGACCAGATCAGGTGAACTCAGGCAGGCGACGGACACCCGGAATTCCTCGTTGAGGACTTCCTCGAGGCTGCCCGCGACCCGGGCCCGGCGCAGCGAGGTGAGGGTGACCGCGCACGCGGTCGGCGACTTCGCCAGCACCTGCTCGGCCGCCTT
>NZ_JBHUSF010000653.1:0-1136 GCF_042673295.1 Rhodococcus sp. NPDC057014 | reverse complement strand
ACCGGCTGCCGCGTCAGACTTTTTTCGTGCCCGACCTCGCCGTCCCCGGGTCCCCGTGCTGCCCGACCGAACATGGTGGTCCACCGGGGTACGGTGAGAAATCCCGACCGAACTCATCGAAAGGCATCCGCCCGTGACAATTGCGGTAACCGGTTCCATCGCCACCGACCACCTGATGCGGTTTCCGGGCCGGTTCGCCGAGCAACTGCTCGCCGATCAGCTCAGCCACGTCTCGTTGAGCTTCCTGGTCGACGACCTCGTAGTCCGGCGCGGGGGAGTGGGCGGCAACATCGCCTACGCCATGGGCGTCCTCGGTGGTTCCCCGCTTCTGGTGGGGGCTGTCGGAGCCGACTTCGCGGACTACCGCCAGTGGCTCGAGGGCAACGGTGTCGACTGCACCGCCGTCCGGATCTCGACCACCGCGCACACCGCGCGTTTCGTGTGCACCACCGATGAGGACATGGCGCAGATCGCCTCGTTCTATCCCGGGGCGATGAGCGAGGCCCGGGAGATCCAGCTGTCCGGCATCGCTTCGGACGCCGACACGCTCGAGCTGGTCCTGATCGGCGCCAACGACCCCGAGGCGATGATCCGCCACACCGAGGAATGCCGCCGACAGGACATCCCGTTCGCCGCCGACCCGTCGCAGCAACTCGCGCGCCTGAACGGCGAGGAGGCGGCGGCGCTGATTCGTGGCGCGAAATACCTGTTCACGAACGAGTACGAGTGGGGACTGCTGCAGCAGAAGACCGGACTGTCCGAAGAGGAGATCCGCGCACAGGTCGGTGTCCGCGTCACGACGCTCGGCTCGAAGGGCGTCGAGATCGTCGACGCCGACGGCAACTGCACCCGGGTCGCCGTCGTCCCCGAGAAGGCCAAGGTCGACCCGACCGGTGTCGGTGACGGATTCCGGGCCGGATTCCTCCTCGCGCACAGCGCAGGCCTGAGCTTCGAGCGCTCCGCGCAACTGGGGTCGCTGGTGGCCGTGCTGGTACTGGAGACCACCGGAACCCAGGAATGGACGTTCGACCGCGACGAGGCTGTCAAGCGCCTCGCGGATGCCTACGGCTCCACCGCCGCGGACGAGATCGCCGCGATTCTGCCGTAAGGCGGCTCCGCCGCCCGTGAGTGGTTGT
>NZ_JBHUSF010000652.1:0-1137 GCF_042673295.1 Rhodococcus sp. NPDC057014 | reverse complement strand
GCTCGTCGCCGATTCGGATCGCATCCTCGCCGACGCGCTCACCCCGCAGGCCGCGGTCCTGCTCGCGACGATGGCCACCGCACGGTCCGGTCCGTGGCATCGGCCGCGTCCCCGGTGGTCGGGGTGGCCGGTGACCGCTCCCCCGGCCCCGCAGATCCGGGCCACCCAGCGCTCACCACCGGGCGGTGCGAGCCCACCGGGGCGGTGGCTGGGATGCGAACTCGAACACCCGCGGTGAGACGCCCGGATCGAGAACAACACCGGAAACGATCGCGAAGAAAAGGGGGGTGAGAAAGCACCACAACGAAATGCACGTGTGAGTACCCGCAACGAGATGCACGAAAGGGGTTCGACCGCCGCCGCGCCTCCGTCACCTGTCCACTGTACGGACACGGCACGGCGAACCCCTGGTACACGGCACCGATCCGGGGCCGCCGACCCACCGACGGGACACACCGGCGCCACCACACCCCAGCGATGGTGTTCGGGCGCACCGCCATTGACGATGGAACCCTTTTCGAATTCGGCGGCGGCCGCCCCGGATCCGGAACCCGCCACGCACACGAAAACCACTCCCGCGACGAACCACCGCACCCGGTGACCCGGACGCGTACCCGAACGGGCGGCGGGGGCCGCCGCACGCACGCGGTCTCGCGCGAAACGGCAAGGTGGTGTCGAACACTGCGGGCCCGGTCCCCACGCGTCGGAGCGCGGCGACCACACAGATGCGGGGGGCGAAGCGGGACGAGGAAGGGTGACGATGAGCGTCGACCGAGATCCGTACCGGGTGCTGGGACTGACCCCCGCGGCCACCCAGCATGAGATCACCCGCGCCTACCGGCGTCTGCTCCGCCGACACCACCCCGACACCCGCGGACCGGGACCCCACGACCCCGGTGCCGAAGAACACCTGCAACAGATCCTCGCCGCCTACACCCTGCTGCGCGACCCGGTCCGCCTCGCCACCCACGACCACACCGACCTCCTCCGGGGCGCCGACCCCGACCGGCAGCGGCGGGCCCCGCCCTCACCGGCACCCGACCCACCCCGGATTCGCGTGCGGATCGTGCCGCGTCCCGCGGCCCGCCGCATGTTCGGCGTCACCGTGCGGATCGGCCCGGTGCACTGGCACCACTG
>NZ_JBHUSF010000651.1:0-1158 GCF_042673295.1 Rhodococcus sp. NPDC057014 | reverse complement strand
GCCCGGTGGCGTCCACACCCTGCCCCAGTCGGACGACGCGCATCTCGCGGCGGACGTCGTGCAGTGCCCCCTGCTCGTCGACGTCGGCGACGAGGAGTCGGATGGAGTTCGTGCCGCAGTCGACGGCGGCGACGCGCGTCACTGCTCGGGACTTTCGATGTCGTCGATGCCGGGCCAGTCCGCGGGAATCGCGGTGCCCCTCAGCTTTCCGCCTGCCGCGGACGCGGCGAGGGCCACCGATTCGTCGCCGAGCGGGTTCACGCCCGGCCCCTTCGCGAGCGAGTGCGCCATCAGCACGTGCAGGCACTTGACGCGTTCGGGCATGCCGCCGCCGGTGAAGTCCGTTCCCAGGGGTTCGATGGCGTCGCGCTCGGCGAGATACGACTGATGGGCGCGCAGGTAGGCGGCCGCGAGTTCCGGGTCCTGCCCGAGACGTTCGGTCATCTCACGCATCACCCCCGCGGACTCCTGCCTACTGGCCTCCGCGGTCAGTCGCGGGTCCGTCAGGTAGTACAGCGTCGGAAACGGCGTTCCGTCGGGAAGTTTGGGCGCGGTCTTCACGACGCCGGGTGTGCCGTCGGGACTGCGGTACGCGATCTCGAGCACTCCGCGCGGTTCGCGGCCCAGCTGGGCGGCAACGGCGTCGAGGTCTTCCTGCGGCACGGGGCTGGACGGGTCGGACGAAGTGGTCACCCGGTGGGTTCTCCTGGTTCTTGCGATACGGGCGGCGGCACCACGGGGGGCGCCGGAGCCGGTGCCGGCTGCACCTCGGGCGCGGCCGGCGGTTCTGAAATGGTCTTCCACAGGTCGGAGTACCAGGGGCCTGCCATCTCGGCGTCCTTCTCCTCCGGCTTCTCCGGCTCCTTGTAGTCGCCGGGCAGCTGCACCTGGAACGGGGTGTCGCCGGGCTTCACCCACCGCAGCCGGCCGCGAGCCTGCGCCTCGATGTAGGCGGGATCCGAATAGCGCTCCTCGAGGATCCGCAGTTCCTTCAGGTCCTTCTCGAGCTGAACCTGTTCCGCCGCAATACGATCCGCCTCACCGCGCTGGGTGAGGTAGTTGCGCAGCGGAACCGCGAGGGTGAGGGCGAGCAGCAGCACGACCATGACGAGGACGAGCGCCTGGCCCGTCGACAGCCCGAGGATCGTGTGCTCGGAC
>NZ_JBHUSF010000650.1:0-1158 GCF_042673295.1 Rhodococcus sp. NPDC057014 | reverse complement strand
GATGGGGGCCTGGTTGCCGCCGATGACCTCGCGGAACCATTTCCAGGCCTCGGGGTTGATGGGTTCGCCGACGGAGCCGAGCAGCCGGATCGAGGACAGGTCGTGGGCGTCGGGGATCTCCCTGCCCCACTTCATGAAGGTGCGCACGAGGGTGGGGGCGGTGTAGTAGATGCTGACACCGTATTTTTCGATGATCTGGAAGTGGCGGTGCTCGTCGGGGGAGTTCGGGGTGCCCTCGTAGACCACCTGGGTGACGCCGTTGGACAGCGGTCCGTAGACGATGTAGCTGTGGCCGGTGACCCAGCCGATGTCGGCGGTGCACCAGTACACGTCTTGGCCGGCCTTGTGGTCGAAGACGTTGTGGTGGGTGTAGGACGCCTGGGTGAGGTAGCCGCCGGAGGTGTGGATGATGCCCTTGGGTTTTCCGGTGGTGCCGGAGGTGTAGAGGATGAACAGCGGGTGCTCGGCGTCGAACGGGGTCGCCTCGTGGGTGCCGGACGCCTTGTCGACGGTCTCGTGCCACCACAGGTCCCGGCCGTCGGCGACGGCGACATCTATGCCGGTGCGCTTGACGACGAGAACGTGCTCGACGGACGCAGCGCCGTCGACCGCCTCGTCGACGGCGGGCTTGAGGGGTGCGGCCTGTCCGCGGCGCCACTGTCCGTCGACGGTGACGACGAGTTTGGCTTCGGCGTCGTCGATGCGCGAGCGCAGGGCGCTGGCGGAGAAGCCGGCGAAGACCACGGAGTGGGTCAGGCCCAGGCGCGCGCAGGCGAGCATGGTGACGATGGCCTCGGGGATCATCGGCATGTAGATCGCGACGCGGTCGCCGGCGACGAGTCCGAGGTCGGTGAAGGTGTTGGCGGCCTTGGACACTTCGGTGAGCAGGTCGTTGTAGGTCAGGTCGCGGGTGTCGCCCGGTTCGCCTTCGAAGTGGATGGCGACGCGGTCGCCGTTGCCGGCGATCACGTGCCGGTCGACGCAGTTGTAGGCGACGTTGAGTTCTCCGCCGACGAACCATTTCGCGACGGGTGCGTCGGACCAGTCGAGTACCTCGGTGAAGGGCGTGTGCCAGTGCAGGCGCTCGGCCTGGGTCGCCCAGAATGCGAGTCGGTCCTCGTCTGCGGCAGCCTGGAGTTCGGGTCCGGCGTTCGCAGT
>NZ_JBHUSF010000649.1:0-1167 GCF_042673295.1 Rhodococcus sp. NPDC057014 | reverse complement strand
GTCGTAGAGCACCTTCGCGACCTGCAGACCGCCGACCTCAACACGCTCAGTCATGAAATGACCCACCTTCCGCACTTGGCAAAACTTCCACGATGCGAAAACACAGTTTCGTATCTTGACATAGAGAAAACCGTGTCCATCGAGTTCTGTCAATAGCGGACGGCCGTACGGTTACAACGTCACATCCGACCGGTTCTAGGCGGTGCCGGTATCCGTGTAGGAGACGGCGGCGGCGCGGACGTCGTCGATGCGGTACTTCGTGGCGGCTTCGACGGCCTTGGAGCGGTCGAGGGTGCCTTCGCCGGCGAGGGCGGACAGGACGGCGACGACGATGGATTCGGCGTCGACGTTGAAGTACCGGCGGGCGGCGGGGCGGGTGTCGGAGAACCCGAATCCGTCGGTGCCGAGGGTGGTGTACGAGCCGGGGACCCATTGGCGGATCTGGTCGGCGACGGCGCGCATCCAGTCCGAGGCGGCCACGAACGGGCCGGCCGCATCCGACAGGGCCTGGGTGACGTAGGGCAGCGGGGCGTCGGTGCCCGGGTCCCGCAGCGCCTGCTGCTCGGATTCGATGCCGTCGCGGCGCAGTTCACCCCAGGAGGTGACCGACCACACGTCGGCGGCCACACCCCACTCGTCGGCGAGCAGTTCCTGCGCCCGCAGCCCCTCGGGCATGGTGACACCGGAGACCAGGATCTGCGCCTTCGGGCCCGATGCTTCGGACTTGTTGAACAGGTACAGGCCCTTGAGCAGGCCCTCGACGTTCAGGTCGGCGGGTTCGGCGGGCTGGGAGTAGGGCTCGTTGTAGAGGGTGATGTAGTAGAAGATGTCCTCGCCACCGAACCCGTCCACGCCGTCGGTGCCGCCGTACATCCGGCGCAGCCCGTCCTTGACGATGTGCGCGATCTCGTAGGAGAACGCCGGATCGTAGGCCACCGCCGCCGGGTTGGTCGAGGCCAGCAGCAGCGAGTGCCCGTCGGCGTGCTGCAACCCTTCCCCGGTCAGGGTGGTGCGGCCGGCGGTGGCGCCGAGGACGAATCCGCGGGCCATCTGATCGGCCGCGGCCCACAGTCCGTCGCCGGTGCGCTGGAACCCGAACATCGAGTAGAAGATGTACAGCGGGATCATCGGCTCCCCGTGGGTGGCGTAGGAGGTGCCGACCGCGGT
>NZ_JBHUSF010000648.1:0-1170 GCF_042673295.1 Rhodococcus sp. NPDC057014 | reverse complement strand
CCACCGAGCAGTTCGACCGCGTCCTGCGCACGAACCTCTACGCGCTGTTCTGGTTGTGCAAGAAGTCGGTCGCGGTCATGGAGCCCGGATCGACCATCGTGAACACGTCGTCGATCCAGGGGATGAATCCTTCACCCGGCCTTCTCGACTACGCCACCACGAAGGCGGGGATCATCGATTTCACCAAGGGACTGGCCGCCGATGTGGCCAACCGCGGCATCCGGGTCAATGCCGTGGCGCCGGGGCCCATCTGGACGCCGTTGATTCCCGCGACCATGCCGGCCGACGGTTACCGGCACTTCGGGGACGACGTGCCGCTGGGACGGCCCGGCCAGCCGGCCGAGCTTGCGCCCGCATACGTCTTCCTGGCATCCAACGAATCCAGCTACATCACCGGGGAAGTGCTCGGCGTCACCGGTGGGACGCCCTTCACCTGAGGCCTGCACTCCACGGCCCGGACGAGATCGTCATCGTGCACCTCGCCCGCGGTGTTCACGACCCGGTGCTCTTCTTTCGTTCGGTGCGAGGTGTGAGCTCACCACCCGATCCGTCGCATACCTCTTCCGCTTGGTGCTCCGCGTGAGTACCGGCGTCTCCAGTTATCGAATTGATGTCGCAGCACACGCGGATAGGGAGGTCGCGGACGGCCGGTTCGTGAGACGTTGGGACGATGAGCCCCACCGCCCGCGTCCCGGAATCGGTGCTCGACGATGTCCGGGAGCGCGCTCGCACGCCGGCCGTCACGTGGCTTCGACGGGGCGCAGTCGTGCTGCTCGCACTGATCGTGGCGCTCGGTGCGGTGGGGCTGCTCGGTGTCCGCAGCGGCACCGCCCACGCGGCGGGAGGCGGGTACGCCCTCACCCTCACGTATCCGCAGGTCGCGCGGGCGGGACTTGATGTGCCGTGGGACCTGACCGTCCGCAAGCCCGGCGGGTTCACCGAGCCGGTCGTGATCGTCGTCGACTCCGACTACTTCGACATGTTCGAGACCCAGGGGTGGACACCGGAACCGTCCGCGGAAACCAGCGATGCCTCGCGGACCTACATGACCGTCGATCCGCCACCCGGCGACACCCTCACCCTGGGTTTCGACGCCTACATTCAGCCGTCGAGTCAGCTGGGCCATTCGGGATCGGTATCGGTGTCGGAGAAGGGAGTCGACGTGGTCAC
>NZ_JBHUSF010000647.1:0-1193 GCF_042673295.1 Rhodococcus sp. NPDC057014 | reverse complement strand
GCCCCTCGGCGTCGTTCTCGGCATCACCCCGTGGAACTTCCCACTGTGGCAGGCGGTCTGGAAGCTGGCCCCCGCCCTGGTCGCCGGCAACACGGTCGTGATCAAGCCGGCGGAGCTGACCCCGATCGCCACCACCCGGTTCGCCGAACTCGCGCAGCAGCTGCTGCCCGCCGGTGTCCTCAACGTCGTCCACGGCAAGGGCAGCGTCGTCGGCGATCACCTGGTACGCCACCCCGAGGTCAACCTGGTCTCGTTCACCGGTTCCACCTCGGCCGGTCAGCGCATCGCGGAGGCGGCAGGCGCGACGCCCAAGCGTCTCGTGCTCGAACTCGGCGGCAACGCCCCGGTCGTGATCTACGACGACATCGACCTCGAGGCCGCGCTCCCGATCCTGACCAACGGCATCCTGTTCAACGCCGGCCAGGAGTGCATGTCCGCCACCCGTCTGCTGGTGAGCGAGAAGATCCACGACCGGTTCGTCGAGGCGCTCGCGGCCAGCCTGGCCGCCACCGCGATCGGGGACGCGGCCGACGCGTCGACCGTCCTCGGACCGCTGATCTCCGAAGGCCAGCGCGCCCGGGTCGCCGAGCTCGTCGACCGGCGCCCCGCCCACGCCCGCATCGTCACCGGCGGCAAGGTCGTCGACGGTCCGGGTTACTTCTACGAGGCCACCCTGATCGACGGGCTGCAGCAGGACGACGAGCTGGTCCAGGAGGAGATCTTCGGACCGGTCGCGACGGTGCAGACGTTCACCGACGAAGCCGATGCCCTCGCCAAGGCCAACGCCGTCGAGCAGGGACTTGCCGCCTCGGTGTGGACCCGCGACATCGGCCGCGCTCTGCGGAACGTCAACGCCATCGAGTCCGGGGTGGTCTGGGTGAACAACCACATGGCCGTCGGACCCGAAGGCCCGCTGGGCGGCTTCAAGGGCTCCGGCTACGGCAAGGAAGGCGGCGCCGCGGGGCTCGAGGAGTTCACGCGAGTCAAGCAGGTCATCGTCAGCCTCGCCTGACCCGGCGGACGGGCGTCGACGCGATGTCTCCGGCGGTATCGAGTCCGCCGGCGCATCCGCGCTGTTCTGATCCCGGCGCTCACACTCTCGAAAGGAAGAGATCGTGGCAGTCCTTGCCATCGACCAGGGCACCTCCGGGACCAAGGCGGTCGTCGTTGCCGACGACGGCGACGTCCTCGCC
>NZ_JBHUSF010000646.1:0-1203 GCF_042673295.1 Rhodococcus sp. NPDC057014 | reverse complement strand
TCCTCGAGGCTGCCCGCGACCCGGGCCCGGCGCAGCGAGGTGAGGGTGACCGCGCACGCGGTCGGCGACTTCGCCAGCACCTGCTCGGCCGCCTTCGCAGCTTCCGGCACCCCACTGCCCTGCAGCCGCGAGACGATCTCGGCGACGCTGTCCGCCGAGTATGCGGCGTCGATCCAGCCCCGCTGGGCCAGCAGGTCCGACTCGGGGGCCGGTTCGGTGAACGCGGCCAACGCCTCCTCCACCGACGAAGTCGACAGCGCGTCGACGAACGCGTCGATTTTCCCGGACGGGATGAAGTGGTCGGCGAACCCGCACGCGATCGCATCCCCGGCACCCAGGCGGGCGGTGGTGAGCGCGATGTGGGTGCCGAGCTCCCCGGGGGCACGGGCGAGCAGGTAGGTGCCGCCGACGTCGGGGACGAACCCGATCCCGGTCTCGGGCATCCCGATCATCGACCGCTCGGTCACGATCCGCACACTGCCGTGCGCCGACACCCCGACCCCGCCGCCCATCACGATGCCGTCCATGATCGCCACATACGGCTTCGGGTAGTTCGCGATCGTCGCGTTGAGGAGGTACTCGTCGCGCCAGAACTCCCGCGACCCTGTGCCGCCGTCCTTGGCGTCGTGGTAGATCGACACGATGTCCCCGCCCGCGCACAACCCGCGGTCCCCGGCGCCGGTGATCAGCACCGCCGCCACCGCGTCGTCGCCGGCCCACTCCGCCAGTGCCGCCGCAATCCGCGTCACCATGGTGTGGTTGAGGGCGTTGATCGCCTTGGGGCGGTTCAGCACGATCCGGCCGAGGCCGTCGCTCGTGTCGATCAGAACCTCGTCCACCGTGTCGCTCATGCTGCTCCCTGCTTTCCCTTACCCGCGCCGCCGACGACGCTGCGGGCGATGACCACTCGCATGATCTCGTTGCTGCCCTCGAGGATCTGATGCACCCGCAGGTCGCGGACGATCTTCTCGATCCCGTACTCGGCAAGATAGCCGTACCCGCCGTGCAGCTGCAGCGCCCGGTTGGCGACCTCGAACCCGGTGTCGGTGGCGAACCGCTTCGCCATCGCACACAACTCCACCACGTCCGGGGCGCCGTCCTCCAGCGCGGCCGCCGCCCGCCACAGCAGGGTCCGGGCGGCCTCGAGGTCGGTGCGCATGTCCGCGAGCTGGAACTGCAACGCCTGCGAGTCGAGCAACGACG
>NZ_JBHUSF010000645.1:0-1215 GCF_042673295.1 Rhodococcus sp. NPDC057014 | reverse complement strand
CAGACCCCGCACTGCGGGGTCGTCCCGTGATCGTCGGCGGTGGTGTCGTGCTGGCCGCGAGCTACGAGGCGAAGGCGTACGGGGTGCGCACGGCCAGTAGCGGCGCCCAGGCGTTGCGGCTGTGCCCACACGCCGTCGTGGTGCGCCCGCGGATGTCGGCGTACGCCGCCGCCAGCAGGGCGGTGTTCGAGGTCTTCGAGCACACGACACCGCTGGTCGAGGGTCTGTCGATCGACGAGGCGTTCCTCGACGTCGCGGGGCTGCGCAAGATCGCGGGCACACCGGTCGACATCGCGGCACGACTGCGCCGCGACGTGCGCGAGCAGGTAGGTCTGCCGATCACCGTCGGCGTCGCGCGAACGAAATTCCTCGCCAAGGTCGCCAGCGCGGTGGGCAAGCCCGACGGACTGCTGCACGTGCCGCCGGACCGCGAGATCGAATTCCTGCACCCGCTGCCGGTCGAACGGCTGTGGGGAGTCGGGGCGGTGACGTCGCGCAAGCTCCGCGACGCGGGGATCGCCACCGTCGGCCGGCTGGCCCACTATCCGGAAGAGTTGCTCGTGTCCATCGTCGGACCGGCGGCGGGCCACCACCTCCACGCGCTCGCCTGGGCGCGCGATCCCCGTCCCGTGCAGGTCGGGCGCAGGCGGAGATCCGTCGGCGCCCAGCACGCCCTGGGGCGCAGACCCACGTCGCGGGAGGACGTGGACGCCGCGCTGGTGACGCTGGTCGACCAGGTGGCGGGCCGGCTGCGCCGCGGCAAGCGGGTGGGGCGCACGGTGGTGCTGCGGCTGCGGTTCGACGACTTCACCCGGGTCACCCGGTCGCACACCCTGGCGCAGCCGTCGGCGCAGACACAGACGATCCTCACCACGGCCCGGGGACTGCTCGGCAACGCGATGCCGATGATCGAGAGCAAGGGCATCACCCTCGTCGGCGTCGCGGTGGCCAACCTCGAGGACGACTGCCCGCAACAGCTGGCGCTGCCGTTCGATCCGTACACGCGCAGCACGCTCGACACCACGCTCGACAGCCTCCGCGACCGGTTCGGCTCCTCGGCGGTCACCCGCGCGGTCCTGCTGGGCCGGGATCAGGGGGTGAGCGTGCCGATCCTGCCGGACTAGGCCCAAAGCCGTGTAGTTAGCGGGGACGGCTGGCGGTCAAGGATTCGGGTCTTGGGCGTGTCGTGCGCGAATGGGTAGCGGAGCTCCGGTA
>NZ_JBHUSF010000644.1:0-1217 GCF_042673295.1 Rhodococcus sp. NPDC057014 | reverse complement strand
CGACCTGAACCTCGTCCGACTCGGCCAGAGCGCGATCGACGACCTCGAACGCCGGTACCCGGCGATGACCGACGTCTGGCCGTTGTCGCCGTTGCAGGCGGGCATGCTGTTCCACGCCGAACTGGCCGACGAGTCGGTGGACGCCTATCTCGTCCAGCTGATTCTGGACCTCGCCGGCGACGTCGACGCGGCACGGTTGCGCCGGGCCGCAGGCGCGCTCCTCGACCGTCACCCGAACCTGCGCAGCGCGTTCTGCCACGACGCAGACGGCGGGGCCGTGCAGGTCGTCTCCGGCCGGGTCACCGTGCCCTGGCGGGAGATCGACCTGAGCGGGCTGGACGGGGACGCGGCGGAAACCGAGATCGAGCGACTGCTCGCCGCCGACCGGACCACCCCCTTCGACATGGCCACCGCACCGCTGATCCGGTTCCTGCTGGTGTGGACGGCGGGCGGCCGCTGCCGACTGGTGTCGACGAACCACCACATCCTGCTCGACGGCTGGTCGATGCCGCTGATGATCCGGGAACTGCTCACGCTGTACGCCACGGACGCCGACCCCTCGCCGCTGCCCCGCGTGCGGGACTACCGCGACTACCTGGCGTGGATGAGCGGGCGGCGCGACGCGGGCCTGTCCGCGCGCGCCTGGGCGGACGCCCTGGACGGGGTCGAGGAACCGACGCTGCTGATCCCCGCGGACCGGGCGCGGCAACTGTCGACCGTGTCGCGGGAGTGGGTGTTCGACCTCGACGAGGACCGGACCGACCGGCTGCGTGAATCCGCGCGCACCCGCGGGCTCACGCTCAACAGCATCCTGCAGACGGCGTGGGGCATCGTGCTGGGAATGCTCACCGGACGCGACGACGTCGTGTTCGGTGCCACCGTGTCCGGCAGGCCGCCGGAACTCGCCGGCATCGAGACGATGGTCGGGCTGTTCATCAACACCGTGCCGGTGCGGGTCACGCTGCGCCCGGACGAGACGCTCGGCGCGTTGCTGGAGCGGGTGCAGGCCGAGCAGGCGGCGATGCTCGACCACCACTACACGGGTCTCGCCGAGATCCGGGACGCCGCCGGCCCCGGCGCCGGGTTCGACACGCTCACCGTGTTCGAGTCGTACCCGGTGGACCGGGCCGGACTGTCGGAAGACACCGACATCGCCGGGCTCCGCGTCACCGGCGTCGACGCCCGCGACGCCGCCCACTACCCGCTGAGCCTCGTCG
>NZ_JBHUSF010000643.1:0-1255 GCF_042673295.1 Rhodococcus sp. NPDC057014 | reverse complement strand
GGGACTGCCCCCACCGTGGTTGACACTCGGGGTGTGCAGTTCAGGCCGCGTGTGCGGCCTGATGGAGCGTCTCATACTCGATGGGCGTTAGTCGACCGAGGCCACGTTGTCGGCGCCGCCGATGGTAAGTCTTCTCGATCCATCCGACGATCGCCAACCGTAGTTCCTCACGGCTGCTCCAGCGGCGACGATCGAGGACATTGCGTTGCAGCAACGCAAAGAACGATTCCATCGCCGCATTGTCGCCACATGCCCCAACTTTCCCCATGGAGCCTTGTAAACCATTGCAGCCCAATACTTCTACATACATTCCGGAACGGAATTGGCTTCCCCGATCGGAATGAACCACGGTGCCGTCCGGGTTGCGGAGGGCGATTGCGTTCCGCAGCGCCGTGCACGCCAGGTCCGCGGTCATCCGGTCGGAGATCGAATAGCCGACGATCCGGGTGGAGAAGCAGTCCTTGATCGCGCAGAGATAGAGCTTGCCCTCGTCCGTCCAGTGCTCGGTGATGTCGGTCAACCACAGCCGATCCGGCTGCTCCGCGGTGAACTGCCGCCTGACGAGGTCGTCATGGACCGGCGGCCCGGATCGACGATGAAGCCCTCGCTTCTTGGCGAACACCGAGAAGATCTGCTGCAGTGAACACAATCTGTGGACGCGATTCTCGCCGGCGACGATACCGTGGGAGGGTAGTTCGTCGGCTATGAATCGGTAGCCGAACTCCGGATCGTCGGCGTGGATGTCGTGCGCGGCGTTGATCAGATGGGCATCGTCCCAATCCCGCCGCGAGACCGGATCGGTGTTCCACTTGTAGAACGCTTGGCGGGAGAATCCCAGTACCCGGCAGGTCACCGCGACGGGGATTCCGTCGGCGGCAAGGTCACGGACCAGCGGGTACATCATTTTGGGTTGATGTCGCGGGACAGGTAGGCCACCGCCCGGCGCATCACCTCCGCTTCCTGTTCTAGTAGCCGGATCCGTTTGCGGGCCTCGCGGAGCTCGTCGGATTCGTCTCTTGTGACGCCGGGGCGGGTGCCGTCCTCGATGTCGGCCTTGCGGAGCCAGTTCTTCAGGCAGGTCTCGGATATCCCGAAATCCTTCGCGATTTGCTCCAGCGGGGCTTCGCGCTTGCGGGCCACGGCGACGACGTCGCGGCGGAACTCTTCCGGATACGGCTTCGGCATGTCGATCATCCTTCCACCGTGAGGGCAGATCCCTCACGGGTCAGGTGTCAACCAGAGCCGGGGCAGTCCC
>NZ_JBHUSF010000642.1:0-1315 GCF_042673295.1 Rhodococcus sp. NPDC057014 | reverse complement strand
CGAGCACAGAACCCCTATTTGCGCAGGTCAGACCGTATAATCGAGGAGTCTAATTCGGTAGCGGGACTGACCAACTCGCTCGACTCTGGAGGATTTTCTGTGGCTGATTTGGCGACTGCTGTGACGGTGTTGGATGCGAATGGGCGGGCCGGTGTTCCGTCGTTGTTGATCTCGGGTCCGGGTATGGGTAAGTCGAGTCTGGTGCGGGGGTTGGCGGCGTCGGACGGGGTGCTGTGCGAGACGGTCCTCGGGTCGTTGCGTGAACCGGCCGACTTCGCTGGCCTGCCGGTGGTGCGGGAGCACGGGGTGACGTTGGAGGCTCCGGACTGGGCGAGGCGCATTCACGCCGAGGGTGGTGGCTATCTGTTTCTGGACGAGTTGACGACGAGTCCTCCTGCGGTGCAGGCGGCGATGCTCGCGGTCGCGTTGGACCTGAAGGTCGGCGATCTGCAATTGCCGAAGGGAACGCGGGTGATTGCGGGTGCGAATCCTCCCGATTGTGCTGCCGGTGGGTACGAACTGGAAGCGCCCTTGGCGAATCGGTTCTGCCATGTGGAGTTCACTCCGTCTGTGGACGAGTGGTTGGACGGTATGGCGACGGGGTGGGCCTCGCCGCCCGCCTCGCGTGCGGTGGCGACGGACGAACAGCGCGTGGCGCTGGTGCGTAGTTCGATCACCGGATATGTCCAGCGCAACCCGGAAGCGTTGGACGCGTTCCCGTCGTCGGCGGCGCAGACCGGGGGAGCGTGGGCATCGCGGCGCACGTGGGCGATGTTGGCGGCGGTGTTGCCGCATCTGCGTAACGACGACAACGCGGCGATCAATGCGGCGGTGTTCGGGCTGATCGGTGAGGGGACCGGTGGCGAGTTCCTGGAGTGGCGCAGGAATGCCGATCTGCCCGACCCGGTGGCGGTGATCGAGAATCCGGAAACGGCGTTCGACTGGCAGTCTCGTCCGGACCTGGTGTGGGCCGTTCTGTCGGGTGTGACGGCGTGGGCTGCGGGGCGGGGCACTGTCGAGGCGTGGCGCAGCGCGTGGGGGCCGCTGATCGCGGCGGCGGAAGCGGGTGCCCCTGATGTGGCGGGCGCGGCGGCGCGGACGTTGGCGAAGGCCCGGCCCGCCAAGGCTGTGGTTCCGGCTGCGGCGAAACGGTTCTCCCCGATGTTGGTGGCTGCGGGTCTGGTCGGGGAGGCGGCGTGAGCGCGGTGCGGGTACTCGAACCGGACGAGTTGCGCGCGTTTCGGTTGGCCCGGTTGGTCTCTGCCGAACAGATGCCGTACTTCATTCGGGCGTTGTTCGCGGCGCAGCCGGTGGC
>NZ_JBHUSF010000641.1:0-1335 GCF_042673295.1 Rhodococcus sp. NPDC057014 | reverse complement strand
CTCCCCAGGTGAGCCTGGCCACCGTTTGTGGGACCTCTCCGGTGGTCAGCCCAGTCCGATTCCGCCGCCGAAGGTGAGGCTCAGCCATTTCAGGAACGCCTCGAATGCGACGTTGACGTCGATTCCTGCAGAACCCATGAGAATTCACTCCTCTGCTGATGTTGAAAATCCACGGGATCGTCGATCGCCGCTTACTTCCTTTATCGCGTTCGCGATCTCGGGTCGTTTCACTGAATCGGAGTATTCTCACATGGTGAAATTTGACAACCGTCCATTTCGCTCCGAAGAATGGAGCGAGAACTCGACGTTATTTCTGAAAAGGTGTGCGTGTTTCTCGTGGGGAGGCCGACGCATCGGCCTCGCCGCACCGGCGAGGACCCGGCTTTGCCGACATGGTGGTCAAGTCGGTGCAATCCCGCCCGGAGGTAACGCTACCGTGTGGTTCAGGTCACAAGTTGGCATCGTGATGTTAGCGGCGAATCACGCCGCGTGCCGCACTACCAGGGCAAACGGGGGAGGAGCTGGACATGCGTCTAGATGACAGGTGCGGCTCGGTCCGCTACAACTGATCGTGCATCGACAGTGACGTGACTCACATCTCGCGTCCGGACGGGATCGTCGGCACACCGGCGGCAGATGCACGAGAGCGAAGGAGTACTGCGGAATGATCGAGGACGGCACCGAACCAACCCTCACTCCAGTCCCCAGCCCGACGCGCCTGATTCCGCGGAGGCGTCCCGATGGCCGAGAACTCCTCGGCACCGCGAAGGGAATTCTGATTGCAGGCCGCGGCTGCACCGACGCCCAGGCGTTCGACGAACTTCTCGACGTCGCACGACGCCATCACCTGACCGTTCTCGGAGCTGCGCGGAGCCTGGTCGAACTGGCTGCCGGTCCCTCATCCCGACCGCGCAGGGCCGACACCGCCCGATTCGACGAGTGGGAGCAGTTGGTCGCCCAACTCCCTCCCCGCCGACACGCTCAGGCAAGTTGACCCCGCAGGGGGCGGTGGGCGGCATTCAGGCCGATCCCGAAAAGATCACCCGAACCGAATCGGGTCACGTACGCGAAACCGCGTCGTCTCCCACCGACGATGCGGTCGTGTGGCCGGACCCCAGTCCGCTCGATTCGTGGTGGAGGCGTGTGGTCATCGACCACGCGACCGCAGTTGCCGAGGGTGAGCCCTCGAAGCGGTCCGAGTAGGCGTCCGGGTTTTCTCGCCGATCGCCGTCGATCATTGTCTCGTCCGGGTCGGGGGAGGAGTGTGAGAGATGGGGTTTGGCCGTCGGCGCCGCGCGGCGCCGCCCGAGGAGAAGGATGCCCATCGTGTATGCA
>NZ_JBHUSF010000640.1:0-1366 GCF_042673295.1 Rhodococcus sp. NPDC057014 | reverse complement strand
CTATCAAACACTGACCCCCCACCGACGGAAGAAGGAGAAGGGCCAGCAAATACCCACACCACAACATCAACCAAACCCCAAGAGGCGGTTGAACATTCGTGATGCGGAGTACCAAAAACATTTGGCACTGACATTCATCGACACACTGTTGAGTTCTCAAAGAACACGCGCACACCATCACCGCTGACTCACTCGCCAGCCGCTCCGGGGCAACCGTTCTATCTTATCCTACCAGCCTCACCGGCGCAAGCCGTGACGCTGATCAAGATCAAACCGGGATTGAAGCACCACCATACACGGCGATGAACTTCCGATTTACCAGGCGCCTTCGTCCAACCTCGTGTCCCCCGCCTTCCGGCCGGGGTCGGTGTCCGTGTCGCTCTGACCTGGAATAAGTTACGCGAAGGGAAACGAGAACACCAAATCGCCAGGTCAGCGTCGCTATTCGGCCGATTCAGGGCACCCAGTACTTGGCAGCCAGCTCCTCGATCACCCGATCTCCCTCCGATGCCTGTTCCAACGTCGCGAGGTCGGAGTCGATGGAGACCAATCGTGGGTCGTCCCCCTCCGCCTCCTGGACTGGATGCCCCCCGTCCTCGGCCAGCTGACGCAACAGCTTCTCGCGCACCCGGTCCTTCAGCGAATCGCTCATATCGAAATCATGGTCGCGCGGCGATGGGTTGTCGAGAGTGCAACGCGGTCACTCCTCGGTCTCGTCCGGCGCCTTCACGTTGTCGCTCTTGCCGAAGACTCGCAGCGCGGTCGGAATGAGGACGATCAGCGCGCCCAGGATCGCGATCAACGAAAAGACCTGCATTGCCATCTGTGAACCGACTCTCTGTTTCGTGCCCGCGGCGACCAGGTGTCAGGCCGGCGCGAGCCAGCTTCCCCAAGATGTGTTCCTGGTGACGGTAAACGCCGCAAGGAGAATGAGCACACCGACTGTCACTCTCGGTCCCACCACGAAGATGCGGTCGCGTCGTCCTTGCCAGCGGTGACGTGCCCAGCCGATCCAGGCGAAAATCATGACCGCGATGAACGGGACGATCAGAACATTGCCGGCGACGGCCGCGCCGAGGTCGAGGTTGGTCAGGTCGTGCACCGCCCGCAGCCCTCCACAGGCCGGGCACCACCACCCGGTCAGCGCGTAGACGGGACAGAAACCGTACGAACCCGGCTGATGCGGGTCCCGGAAGTGGAGGACGGCGGCCGCAACCACGGCGCCGGCGGCGACAGCGGCGGGTGCTCCGAGCGCACGCAGACCGACCGCCCGCGTCGCCGGAGTTCCACTCTGGGTGTCCACCCGTCCAGTCTTCCCGATTCTTCCGATCTGCGGTGGATCGGACCCCCGGAGACGACTCTGGCC
>NZ_JBHUSF010000639.1:0-1377 GCF_042673295.1 Rhodococcus sp. NPDC057014 | reverse complement strand
GTTAACCGCGGGCGGTTAACAAGTACTCACGGGCGGCGGAGCCGCAGCCTGGCGCGGCCCGTAGGCTGACATCCGTGCGCGTACTCGTTATCGGCTCCGGAGCCCGTGAACATGCCCTCCTTCTCGCCCTTGCTCGCGATCCGGGTGTCAGTGCCTTGATGTGCGCGCCCGGCAATGCCGGGATCGGCAAGATCGCCGAGCAGCACTCCGTCGACATCGCGTCCGGGGAAGCGGTGGCGGCGCTCGCGAAGAAGCTGGACGCCGACCTCGTCGTGGTGGGCCCCGAGGTCCCGCTGGTGCTCGGTGTCGCGGACGCTGTCCGCGCGGCAGGGATCGCCTGCTTCGGCCCGTCGGCCGACGCCGCGCGCATCGAAGGTTCCAAGGCGTTCGCCAAGGACGTCATGGCCGCCGCCGGCGTGAAGACCGCGCACAGCGAGATCGTCGACTCGCCCGCGAAGCTGGACGAGGCACTGGACCGCTTCGGGCCCAACTGGGTGGTCAAGGACGACGGCCTCGCGGCAGGCAAGGGTGTGGTGGTCACCACCGATCGGGACGCCGCCCGCGACCACGCGGCGGAACTGCTCGAGAACGGCCACCCCGTCCTCCTCGAATCCTTCCTCGACGGCCCCGAGGTGTCGCTGTTCTGCGTCGTCGACGGTGAGACCGTCGTGCCGCTGCTGCCGGCCCAGGACCACAAGCGGGTCGGCGACGGCGACACCGGACCCAACACCGGCGGCATGGGCGCGTACACGCCGCTCCCGTGGCTGCCCGAGCAGACCGTCACCCGGATCGTCGACGACGTCGTCAAGCCGGTCGCCGCCGAACTCGTCGCCCGCGGCAGCGCCTTCAGCGGCCTGCTGTACGCCGGGCTGGCGATCGGCAAGGACGGCCCCGCCGTCGTCGAGTTCAACTGCCGTTTCGGCGACCCCGAGACCCAGGCGGTTCTCGCGCTGCTGAAGAGCCCGCTCGGAGAACTGCTGAACGCGGCGGCCACCGGAACGCTCGACCGGGTCGCCCCGCTCGAATGGCAGGACGGCTCGGCGGTGACCGTCGTGGTCGCGGCCGAGCACTACCCGGCGACCCCGCGCACCGGCGACGTGATCACCGGCGCCGACGGTGACGGTGTCCTGCACGCTGGCACCAAGCTCGTCGACGACCAGGTGGTCTCCGCGGGCGGACGCGTGCTCAGCGTGGTCGGAGTCGGAGCCGACCTCGACGCGGCGCGCGCCGACGCGTACTCCAAGATCTCCGCGATCAAGCTGCCGGGAAGTCACTTCCGGAAGGACATCGGGCTGGCCGCGGTCGAGGGTCGCATCGCCATTCCCTGAGGTCGAAGCACTGTCGAAACAGGCGTGCACCCCCGGGCAATCCGGGGGC
>NZ_JBHUSF010000638.1:0-1379 GCF_042673295.1 Rhodococcus sp. NPDC057014 | reverse complement strand
CAGCGCACCCGAGCCGACCCGAATTATACCACTTGGTGTGTTTTCGGCAGCGGTCCGATTTCGGCACAATAACGGACTTCAAGTTTGTTATATGGAAGATTTCATGATCAACAGACTGCTCTGTTGGTTTTTTCAAAACAGGGATACTGTTATGTACGGCTCCACGCTCGCCCCTGCAGGGCGAAAGGCGGGGTTACGACATTTGGGAGAGGGATTCACCGTCATGGCACGTCAGCAGGAACGTGCGCGACGCACTCGCGCTGCACTCGTGGAGTCGGCCGCGATCGAGTTCGCGAAGCGCGGCTATGCAGCGGCGTCGGTCAACACGATCCTCGAGGGCTCGAACGCCACCAAAGGGGCGATGTACTTCCACTTCCAGTCGAAGGAAGAACTCGCTCGCGCCGTCCTCCAGTCCGGGGTGGAGCAATTCACCGCCCTGACCGACCGGTGGACGAGTCGCACGGACATCGGACCCTTCGAGGCCCTGCACGGATTCGTGATCGACCTGGCGAAGCTGTTCCATTCGAGCGTCATCGTGCGGGCCGAGTTCCGGCTGATCGTCGAACCCGAGTTCTACCCGGACGTGCAGTCCGGCGGCTCGCAGGTGTGGGGGCGCACTGCACACGAATTCGCGATCCGCGCCCAGCGGGACGGGTCGCTGCGCGCCGACGCCGACCCGGAGAAATTCACCCGGGTCCTGGCGGCGTCTCTCGCCGGCCAGCGGTACATGTCCGACATGACCGCGCTGGAGGGCGACCTCGGTGCACGGTTCGTGGAATCGCTCGAAGTGATCCTCGAGGCGATGGCGTCACCCGAATGGCTGGAGAGGTTTGCGCGGGACGGATGGCCGGATTCCGGCTCAGAACTGCCCGATTCGTAGTCTGACCTGGCGATTTGGGAAATTCTCGATCCGTGTCCTAAGCTATCCAAGCTCCCAACGGAACGCCGTTGAGGTACTGGTTCGGAGAAATCCGACGGGCCCCCTTCGTCTAGCGGCCTAGGACGCCGCCCTTTCAAGGCGGTAGCGCGGGTTCGAATCCCGTAGGGGGTACGTTTGACCGGTGTCGAGCATGAGGTATGGTTCGACGGCAGTAAAAGTGACACGCAGTAACGCTCTACACTTGTAGAGCACAGCAGGACAAGCAAGGCCCTGTGGCGCAGTTGGTTAGCGCGCCGCCCTGTCACGGCGGAGGTCGCGGGTTCGAGTCCCGTCAGGGTCGCAAGTGTGTTGCCGATACTCGGTATCGGCAACACAGTGCGATAGGCATTCGGTTCGGGTGCCGTCCGGCCAGGTAGCTCAGTTGGTACGAGCGTCCGCCTGAAAAGCGGAAGGTCGCCGGTTCGATCCCGGCCCTGGCCACCACGATTCACAGAAGCTC
>NZ_JBHUSF010000637.1:0-1382 GCF_042673295.1 Rhodococcus sp. NPDC057014 | reverse complement strand
GGAGCACGCTGCTCCGGCCCAGAGGTATGCGCTGTCTGACGGTGTCTAGCCGGCTGCGTCCTCGGACGGTTCTTGCCGTCCGGGCCTCGGATGGCGGGAGGAAACGGTCAGACGTCGTGCGGCGCTTCCGGTTGCGGTGTTCGTTCGGGGCGGCTGCTGCGGCGTGCGGGCGGTCGAGAATCGGCGATCGGCCTCGGTCGCGCCGCCCCAGATCCCGTACGGCTCACGAACTGTCTGGGCGTAGGTGTGGCACTCGGTCACGACCGGGCAGGAGTGACAGATCTGGGTGACGAACTCTTCGCGGTAGCGCCGCGCCTGCCGTGTCTCGCCGTCGGGGGAGAAGAACAGGTCGGTGTCCATGTTCCGGCAGCGGGCATGCAACTGCCAGTCCCACATCTCCGTCGAGGGTGCGTAGGGGTGCGCTGTCAGAGACGCGCTCATGACTTCTCCGCTTCTATCCGGTCCTTCACGCTATCGGTGACCGTAGTCGGGATCACACTCGGCGTCAATAGATTCGATCTGTGATCACAAATGGTATACGCTGGCAGTAACCGTCGGTGACCTCTCGCCGGCGATCTCGCCACAACTCGGAGGTCCCCGTGGGCAGGCCGAATACTCTCGTCTTGCGGGAGATGAAAACGACTCCACCGCACTGTTCTTCGTCGAGCCTGCTGGCGGACCGGGTATACGAGACCCTGCGCGGGCACATCGCGCAGGGGCACTGGGCGCCGGGGACGCAGCTGCGGATCCGGGAGGTCGCCGCACTGGTGGGCACCAGCGTGATGCCGGTCCGGGAGGCGTTCCGGCGACTCGAGCAGGCGGGTCTGATCGTCACGGAGCCCTACCGGGGAGCGTCGGTGCGGGAGCTGAGCATCGACGAACTCGAATACGTGTACGACGTGCGCATCATGCTCGAACCCGATGCCGCGCGCCGGGGCGCCGTCCTGGCCGACGACGCGGCCGTCGAGACGATGAGACAGCACTGGCGGCTGCTGGAGAACGCGGCCGTGCACGGCGACATCGCGGGAGCCGTCGCTCAGGACGAACTGCTGCTGTCGGCGTTGTTCTCCGCCGGAAACAACCCGGTGCTCACGGGGCTGATCCAGGGGATGTGGGATACCTGCCGCCCCTACAAGAACCTCTGGGTGCGCGACGCCGTCGGACACGGACTGTCCCGGTGGAGTTATCTCGCCGACATCGTCGCTGCGGTCGAAACCCGCGACGGCGACAGCGCATTCCGCATTCTCGAACACGTGTGCCGCACCTCCCGGTCCACCGTGCGGGGCATTCTCGATCCGCTGTCCGTCTGAGTCTCCGAGCACATCGACCGACCACCAGTAGATTTCATCGCGGGAACTCGGATCCGGAAGGAACGTGCCGCC
>NZ_JBHUSF010000636.1:0-1384 GCF_042673295.1 Rhodococcus sp. NPDC057014 | reverse complement strand
GACAAGATCGAGGCGTCCTACGACGCCGGGGTGCTGCGGTTGACGATCCCGATTGCGGAGAAGGCCAAGCCCCGCAAGATCGAGATCAGCAACCATTCCGAGCGCAGGGCCGTCACCGCCTGACCCACACCGTGACAGCCCTCCCAGGAGGGGGTGAACGTCGATGACCTTGGCGATCATGGTCACCGCAGCACCCGGCACCGGCTCACCGGAGCGCCTCGCACGCGCGGCGGTGCGGCCGTGGCACGAGCTGGACTACGAGCTGCTCGTCGCCGATTCCGGCCGCATCCTCGCCGACGCGCTCACCCCGCAGGCCGCGGCCCTGCTCGCGGCGGTGGCCACCGCACGGTCCGGTCCGTGGCATCGGCCGCGTCCCCGGTGGTCGGGATGGCCGGTCACCGCTCCCCCGGCCCCGCAGGCCCGGGCCACCCAGCGCTCACCACCGGCGGAAAGCGAGCCCGACGGGGCGGTGCACCGGATGCCAACTCGAACACCGGCGGCCACACGCACGGTTCGACGGATGAGACCGGAACCGCTCGAGAACGATCACGAAAGGAGTGTGGCGACACCGCAACGAAATCCACGGACGGGTTCGACCGCCGCCGCGTCTCCGTCACCGTCCACGGTGCGGACACGGCGCGGCGAACCCCCGGTACCCGGCACCGATCCGGGGCCGCCGACCCGCCGACGGGACGCACCGGCGCCACCACACCCACAGCGATGATGTTTTCGGCGCACCGCCATTGACGATGGCACCCTTTCCGAATTCAACGTCGGCCGCCCCGGCTCCGGCACCCGCCACGCACACGAAGCCACACCCGCGACGAACCACGACATCCGGGAACCAGCCAGAGCGGCGCCGAGAGCGGACTGTCGGTGCCGATGCCCCGGACGCGTACCCAAACGGCGGCCAGGGCCGCCGCCTACGCGCGACGCCGACAGCCGATCCGACCACGCATGGGAGATGGGCGTGGACACGACCAACGCCGCGGTAGACGACGTGGCGAGGAATGGGGACGATGAGCATCGACCGAGATCCGTACCGGGTGCTGGGAGTGACCCCTGCGGCCTCCCAGTCCAAGATCGCCCGCGCCTACCGGCGCCTGCTCCGCCTACACCACCCCGACACCCGCGGACCGGGGCCCGCGGACCCCGGCGCCGACGAACACCTGCAACAGATCCTCGCCGCCTACACCCTGCTGCGCGACCCGGTCCGCCGCGCCCACGACCACACCGACTCGCGGGGCGCCGAGCCCGACCGACTGCAGAGGCGGGCTCCGCCACCACCGCCACCCCGGATTCGCGTGCGGATCGTGCCGCGTCCCGCGGCCCGCCGCATGTTCGGCGTCACCGTGCGGATCGGCCCGGTGCACTGGCACCACTG
>NZ_JBHUSF010000635.1:0-1403 GCF_042673295.1 Rhodococcus sp. NPDC057014 | reverse complement strand
CACGAGCACGGCGCGCTGATCATGTGCCAGGTCACCCACGCCGGGCGGCGCACCAGCAATTACGAGGGTGACTGGCTGCCGGTCGTCTCCGCCTCCGGCGACCGGGAACCCCAGCACCGGGCGTTCCCGAAGGTCGCCGAGGACTGGGATATCGACCGCATCCTCACCGCCTACGCCGACGCCGCCGAACGCTGCCAGGCAGGCGGCATGGACGGCATCGAACTGATGGCATACAGCCACCTGCTCGACCAGTTCTTCTCCCCGGCCCTCAACCACCGCGACGACGAGTGGGGCGGGGACTTCGAGGGGCGCCTGCGGTTTCCGCTCGAGGTCATCCGCGCCATCCGGGCCCGGGTCGGCGACGACTTCGTCATCGGACTGCGGATGGGGGTCGACGACGAACGCGCCGGCGGCAACGCCGTCGACGAGGGCATCGAGGCGGTCCGCCGCCTGTCCGCTGAGGGCATCGACTTCCTCAGCGTGATCAAGGGAAACCTGGACTCCGACAACACGATGGCGAAGATCATCGCACCGATGGGCACACCCGCCGCGGTCCATCTGGACTTCGCCGGCCGCGTCAAGCACGAACTGGACATCCCGGTGATGCACGCCGGGCGGATCGCGGACCTGGCCACCGCCCGCTACGCGATCAGCGAGGGGCTGCTCGACATGGTCGGCATGACCCGCGCCCACATGGCCGACCCGTACCTGATGCAGCGGGTCCACGACGGTGAAGAGGACCGCATCCGCCCGTGCGTCGGCGCCGGATACTGCATCGACCGCCTCTACCAGGGCGGTGAGGCCCTCTGCCTGCACAACCCGGCCACCGGCCGCGAAGCCCAACTGCCGCACATCGTTCCGACGGCCACGGAGAAGAAGAAGGCCGTCGTCGTCGGCGCCGGCCCGGCCGGCCTCGAAGCCGCCCGCGTACTCGGCGAACGCGGCCACACCGTCACCGTCCTCGAGGCCGCCAGCACACCCGGCGGGCAGATCGCGATCGCCGCCGCCCCCGAACGGCGCCGAGACCTGATCGGCATCGTCGACTGGCGGGTGCAGGAATGCGCGCGGCTCGGAGTGAAGATCCGCTACAACACCTACGCCGACGCCGCCGACATCCTCGCCGAGAACCCGGACGTGGTCATCGTCGCCACCGGCGGCATCCCGAACACCGAGATCGTCGACGGGCCCGCGAATCTGATCACCGACACCTGGCAGATCCTCACCCGCGAGGTCAAACCCGGCAAGTCGGTGCTGGTCTTCGACGACAACGGTGACCACCCCGGGATGAGCGCGGCCGAAGTCATCGCCGACGCCGGCGCCGAGGTGGAGGTCGTCACCCCCGAACGCATCATCGCTCCGCTGGTCGGGGGGTCGAACTACCCGGCCTATCTGAAGAATTTCGC
>NZ_JBHUSF010000634.1:0-1425 GCF_042673295.1 Rhodococcus sp. NPDC057014 | reverse complement strand
TAGTACTTTGTTAGGTGGGGAAGGTGTGGTCACAGAGTGGGCAGGTACCGATCCAACGGGCAAGTGCGCGTTGGAGTTCGCGGAGAACGGCGTAGAGGCTCAGTCCTGCCCAGCTGCTTTTGGGTCGGTGAGCCGGAGGGTGGTGAGGAATAGGTGAGCGGCGGTGACCAGGGTGGCGTGGTGATGCCAGCCCAGCCAGGAACGACCCTCGAAATGGTCCAGCCCGAGACCGGTTTTCAGCTCCCGGTAATCGTGCTCGACGCGCCAGCGGAGTTTCGCCAGGCGCACGAGTTCTTTCAGTGGGGTGTCGGCGGGCAGGGTGGAGAGCCAGTAGTCGGTCGGCTCGTCGGCGCCGGCGGGCCACTCGGCGAGCAACCAGAGCTCGGGCAGGGTGCCGTCGTCGGCGCGGGGAATGTCGCGGTTCGCCGGGCGGATGCGCAGTGCGGCGAACCGCGAGCGCATCGCCGCGGTCGGATTGGTCGGGTCGGCCTTGCTGCCGCGGCGCCAGGTCACCGTCCGCAGGGCCTTCCGTCCGGCGGCCAGGACCAGGTCCTTGCAGCTGGCAGTCGGTCCCGGATAGCGCGGGGCCGGTTGCCGTCCGCGCCCGCTGTAGGGAGGTGTCTCGGGGACTGCGTCGCCGGGAAAGGCGCTGGTGGACCCCTTGACGGCGACGACGTAGTCGATGCCCCGCTCGGTCAGCGATTCCCGGAAGGCGGTGGTGTCGCCGTAGCCGGCGTCCGCGACCACGACCGGCGGGATCCGGCCCCACTCGATCAGCTCGTCGATCATCTCGATCGCCATTTCCCACTTTGTGCGGTGCTGCTCCGCGTCGGGGATCGCGGACCGGCGCCTGCGGGCGGTGATCTCCGCGACCGCATCAGGATCGGTGGTGGACTGATCGTCCCAGCTCTGCGGCAGGAACAGTCGCCAGTCCAACGGGGCCGACGCGGCATCGGTGGCCGCGTGCACGCTGACCGCGATCTGGCAGTTGCCGACCTTGCCGAGGGTGCCCGAGTACTGACGGGCCACACCCGGCGAGCGGTCGCCGTCCTTGACGAACCCGGTGTCGTCGATGACCCACGCATCCGGGGCGATCAGACCGCACGCTTTGCGGGAGAGGGTTTTCCGTACCGGAACCACGTCCCACGGCGAGGTCGTCACGAACTGCTGCAACTGTTGATGGTCGACCTGCAACCGCTCCGCCATCGGCTGCATCGACTTCCGACGCCCGTCGAGCATCAACCCGCGCGCATACAGCCCGGCCTTCGCCCGCTGATCCTTCCGTGCCAGCGACGAGAACACCTCACCGACAAACGTATCCAACTGTTCCCCGACCCGGGCGAGAGCGGCTGCTTCCATGCCTGCATGCTCTCGAGAAAACCACGAAAACTCGAGCCGACACGCCGAGCTAACAAAGTACTACTA
>NZ_JBHUSF010000633.1:0-1445 GCF_042673295.1 Rhodococcus sp. NPDC057014 | reverse complement strand
CGGCCCGCCCCGGCGAAGTGCCGGAACGCCGCGACGATCCCGGGCAGTTCGTCGCCGGTGGCCGCGGTGGTGGGCTTGCCGGCGTCGATCGTCTCCAGGTGGGCGAGTTCGTCGAGGTTGGCCTCGAGCAGATTCGCCAGTTCGTGCAGGATCTGCGAACGTTCGCCGGGGGTCTTGGCGGACCACGCGGGGAAGGCGGCGCGGGCGGCGGCGACCGCCCGGTCGGCGTCCTCGATCGTGGACTCGGTCAGCTCGGCGACCACCTCACCGGTGGAGGGGTTGAGGACCGTGCGGATCGTGTCGGATGATCCCGTCACCGCCTTGCCGTCGATGATGTTGGTGAGCTGGATGGGGGACGACATGTGAAACCTTTCCTCGGTTGCGATTTGTCGGCGGGTGGGGTTACAGGTGGCCTTGCAGGGTGTCGATGGACTTGCCGCGTCGGCTCTTGGGGATGGTCATGTACACGACTGCGCCGGAGAGGATCACCAGCAGCATGCCGATTCCGACGTGGGTGGGGTCGGAGTAGATCAGTAGCGCGCACAGCACCACCGACCAGACGATGGCCAGGACGAAGATGAGCGGGCTCAGGAACCCGTAGTGCCACGGGTGCTTCGGCAATTTGCGCTGGAGCAGGCCCCAGAGACCGACGGTGACCACGACGCCGTACGCCAGCCCCCAGGCCAGGGCGGTCATGGCGGCCAGTACCGACAGCAGCGACGACCACAGGGCGAAGATCACCGACAGGGCGAAGATGGTGAGGGTGGCGTTGATCGGGATGCGCTGCGCGCTGACCTTGCGCAGCCAGTGTGCGGCAGGCACCTGACCGTCGCGGGCCTGCGACCACAGGACCCGGATTCCGGTGAGCTGCAACATCACCAGGGCCGCGAACAGGGCGATGATGGCGACGGCCTCGAAGATGTTGGCGAACGCGGAGCCGACGGCGGTGTCGAGGATCAGCTTGACCGGGGTGTCGCTGCCCATCACCGCGGGCAGGTCCTGGATCGCGAGCATGATCAGGGCGACCATGAACACGCCGACCACGTAGGACGACACGTTCGCCATCACCGACGCCATCGGGGCCTTGCGGGCAGCGTCCTTGGTCTCCTCGGACGCGTTGCCGGTGGCGTCGAAGGACGAGATCGCGTAGGCGGGCAGGATCATCGCGAACAGGAACGGGACGAACCAGTTCCCGCCGGAGGCGGTCCCGGCCGAGTCGCTCAGGAAGGACAGCGGCTGGGTCGGATGCTTGACGACCAGCAGGACGCCGACGAGTGCGACGACGCAGAGCACCTCGGCGACGACGCCGATGTTGTTGAGCACCGCGGCGACCTTGACGCCCGCGATGTTGATGATCGTGCCGAGGACGATCAGGCCCAGCGCCCAGGGCAGGGTGTCGGCGGGGCCGTCGAACGTGACGCCGAACCATCCGGCGATGAACGGGG
>NZ_JBHUSF010000632.1:0-1451 GCF_042673295.1 Rhodococcus sp. NPDC057014 | reverse complement strand
CGGCCCACCCGGGGCACAGAAGGGAATCCCCGTGCGCCCCGGCTTGCACAACTTCGTCAAGGACATGGACAAGGCATGGGCTGCCGAGCAGCCCCACCAGGCTATCGCCGCGCATTTCGCGGAAGACGGTGTTCTACACGACATGACCTCACCAGGCCCGGCCACCGGCCGAGCTGCGATCGCCGAAGCGATGAGCGCCTTCACGAACGCCTTCTCCTCGATGGAGTTCCACAGTTCCGTCGTCGCCGACGACGGTGAGACCGCCACCGTCGAATGGACCGTGACCGGAGTCCATACCGGATACCTCGACGGAATCGCACCGACCGGCAACCGCATCGAGGTACGCGGCGTCAACCTGCTCAAATGCAACCCCACCGGACAGTTGCTCGAAGAGCGCTCGTACTGGGACTCGGGGACGCTGCTCCGTCAGCTCGGAGTCTTCGACAACTGACCAGAAAGTAACCACAGCGGCGCCCGGGGACCTCTCAGGGCGCCGTTGCTGTACGCACCGCCGCGCATCCCACCTTCACGCCGGCACACCGCCGCAACTCACACCCGAACGCCCACCCCCACCCCATGGAGACCCCATGATGATGACACGCCTCATTGCGGTGACAGCCTTTGCCATTACGGCAGCGGTCGCCACCGCCAGCACCGCCAGTGCCGCCCCGCAGCAGCCCGACCCGAACCATGCATCCGCCCTGGAAACGAAGATCCTTCCCGGTATCCACTACACCGCGAGCATCGTCGACAAGTCCGTCGTCCTCACGACTGACGGCGGCTCGTTGACCACCCAGGGCACCCAGTCTCAGGTGCTCGATGCCGCCGGGAACCTGGTAGCCGGCTTCCCGCTGACCTACGCACGGGATGGGAAAGAATGGCCGATCGCGGCCCAGATCGACGGCAGGAGCGCCACCCTCACCCCCAGCACCGACCCCGCCACGGCCACCCCGCTGAAGGATGCGGCGCTCCCACTGCACCAGACCGCATTGGATGTCCGGTCACCGGAATTCAGCGCTGCCATCATCAACTTCGGTACCGAAGTCGCGCTCGGCGTCGGGATGGGTAGCCTGATCGGCACGGCGATCGGTGCCGGAATCGGATGCATTGCCGGAGGAGCGCTCGTCGGAGCCGCGGTCGCCGTCCCGACAATCGGCACCCTCGCGGTCCCCGGTTTCCTCGGCGGATGCCTGGTCACCGGAGCCGCGGCAGGGGCGATCGGAGCGGTCGCCGGAACGATCATCGTGGGTGGGCCCGTCGCCGTCGCGAGCGCACTCCAGTTCTATGACGCCTTCAACGCTCCCGCCGCCGAACCCCTGGCGGGCTGACAGACCCGGACACCACGTCCGTCCATTATCCGGGCCCGGACGGGGGCCGAATAACGGGCCGGCGGTGCCTATGCCTAATACCTCGGGGAGCACGGCGCGGCCCTGCTCCCCGAGGTATTAGGC
>NZ_JBHUSF010000631.1:0-1467 GCF_042673295.1 Rhodococcus sp. NPDC057014 | reverse complement strand
TCCGCCGACCCGATCAGCAAGGCCGCATTCCTCGGCAAGGACGTCGAGACGCCGGTCTTCGTCCGGTTCTCCACCGTCCTCGGCTCCCGGGGGTCGGCGGACGCCGTCCGCGACACCCGAGGATTCGCGACCAAGTTCTACACCGCAGAAGGCACCTTCGACCTGGTGGGAAACAACATCCCGGTGTTCTTCATCCAGGACGGCATCAAGTTCCCCGACATCATCCACGCCGCCAAACCGCACCCCGACCGCGAAATCCCCCAGGCGCAGAGCGCGCACGACACGTTCTGGGACTTCGTGTCGCTGCACACCGAAGCCACCGCGCACACCCTGTGGAACATGTCCGACCGCGGCATCCCGCGGTCGTACCGGATGATGGAAGGCTTCGGCGTCCACACCTTTCGGATGGTGAACGCGGCGGGCGAGAGTTCGCTCGTGAAGTTCCACTGGAAGCCGAAACTCGGTGTGCACTCCCTGGTGTGGGAAGAAGCGCAGATCGTCAACGGCATGGACCCCGACTACCATCGCCGCGACCTCGCCGACGCGATCGAATCCGGTGCGTACCCGGAATGGGAGCTGGGCATCCAGGCGTTCCCGGACACCCCGGACCAGACGTTCGAGGGCATCGACCTGCTCGACCCGACCAAGATCGTCCCCGAGGAACTGGCCCCCGTCCAACCGATCGGGCTGATGACGCTCGACGCGAATCCGACGAACTTCTTCGCCGAGACCGAGCAGGTGGCGTTCCATCCCGGGCACCTCGTCCCGGGCATCGACGTCACCGACGACCCGCTCCTGCAGGCGCGGATGTTCTCCTACCTCGACACCCAGATCAGCCGGCTCGGTGGGCCCAACTTCGGGCAGATACCGATCAATCGGCCCCACGCCGAGGTCAACGACATGCTGCGCGACGGCATGCACCAGACGGGCGTCCATCCCGGTGTCGCGCCGTATCGGCCGAATTCCCTCGACGCCGGTTGCCCGTTCCTCGCCGGCGCGGACACGGCGTTCGTGGAGGTGCCGGTGCCGATGCCGGAGTCGACGAAGCTGCGCGCCGCCCCCGCGAGCTTCGACGACCACTTCTCCCAGGCCCGACTGTTCTACGCCAGTCTCAGCCCGGTCGAGCAGACCCACGTTACGCAGGCCTATACCTTCGAACTGGGCAAGTGCTACGAGCAGGCGATCAAGGAGCGCGCCCTCGGCGTCCTCGCGAACATCGACCCCGACCTGTGCGCCACGGTCGCCGAAGGGCTCGGCCTGCCCGCACCGGAGCCGACCGTCGCCTACGACGTTGCGCCGACCCCCAGCCCGGCCCTGTCGCAGGTCGGCGCCGAGTGGCCGCTGGACGGCCGGATCATCGGCATCGTCGCCCACGACGAGTCGGATCTGTCCGAGGTCGCCGACGTGGTCGAGAAGATCGACAAGGAGGGCATGGTTCCGCTCGTCATCGGACCCCACGGCGGCGCA
>NZ_JBHUSF010000630.1:0-1483 GCF_042673295.1 Rhodococcus sp. NPDC057014 | reverse complement strand
GCCCGTTCGATGGACTGCTGCAGGTCCAGTCCGAACACGGTGGCTCCGGCGTCGGCGAGACGCTTGGCGGTGGCGGCACCGAGGCCCGAGGCGGCCCCGGTGACCAGTGCGGCGGTGTCGACAATGTTCACAGTGGTGTTTCTCCTGCTCGTAAGGTGTAGAAGGCGCTCTGGTGCGGGATGGTCATGCCGAACGAATGGGGTGTTTGCGGAGCTCGCGGGTAGCCAGAACCATGCGGTGAACTTCGTCGGCCCCGTCGATGAAACGCATGGTCCGGGCCTGCGCCCAGAGCATCGCCAGCGGGTGATCTTGCGTCATCCCACCGGCACCGTGAACTTGAACTGCCTTGTCGATGATCCAGCCGACCGCGTCGGGGGCGGCGACCTTGATCGCCGAAATCTCCGTTCGCGCCTCTCGTGCACCCACGGTGTCGATCAGCCATGCGGTGCGGAGCACGAAGAGCCGGAGTTGGTCGATCTTGACCCGAGACTCCGCTATCCAGTGCTGGATTACGCCCTGGTCGGCGAGGTGCTTACCGAAGGCAGTCCGATCATTCGCCCTGCGGCACATCAGCTCGAGTGCACGCTCAGCCATCCCGATCATGCGCATGCAGTGGTGAATCCGTCCGGGACCGAGTCGCGCCTGGGCGAGTGCCTGGCCACGCCCACGTGCGCCGAGCAGGTTCCCCTTGGGCACACGAACGTCGACGAACCGGACTTCCGCGTGCCCACCGTGGGCACCGTGGGTGAAGCCGAACATCGACAGACCCCGCACGAAGGTCACACCCGGGGTGTCCCGGGGCACGAGCACCAGACTGTGCCGCGATCGAGGATCCGCGCCCGGCTCGGATATGCCCATCACCACCAGAAGTCGACAGTCACTGCTCATGGCACCGGTCGACCACCATTTCCGGCCGTCGATCTTCCAGTGATCGCCCTCGTCGGTGACGGTCGTGGTCAGGTTCGACGGATCCGACGACGAGACGTCGGGCTCGGTCATGCAATACGCAGACCGGATGGTGCCGTCGAGCAAGGGCTCGAGCCACTGTTGCTGCTGCTCCTCGGTGCCGAACAGACTCAGCAACTCCATGTTGCCAGTGTCGGGGGGATTGCAGTTGAACGCTTCCGGCGCCACCTCCGGACTCCACCCCGTCAGTTCGGCGATCGGGGCGTACTGCAGGTTCGACAGTCCGGCACCGCGCGGATCGTGTGGGAGAAACAGATTCCACAGGCCCTGCGCCTTCGCTTCCTTCTTCAGGTCCGCCATGATCGCCGGCCGTTCCCACTGCAGGTCTCCGGCGGCAGGATTGTCGTGGAAGTGCTTTTCGGCGGGGAAGACGAACTCTTCCATGAACGCCGAGACCCGATCGCACATCTGCTGGGTGGTTGAGAGGGTGTCTCATGTGGGGAGTTTCTTGAAGCAGGTGAGTGCGGCGGCGAGGTGGAGGAAACCGGCGAAGTGTTCGCCGTGGCGCTCGTAGCGG
>NZ_JBHUSF010000629.1:0-1518 GCF_042673295.1 Rhodococcus sp. NPDC057014 | reverse complement strand
GCACGGCGCGGCGGCTTCGGGGCCGACTATGCGTCGAGTTCTCCGACCGCGAGACGGCCGACCACCTCGGTCAACAGGTCCACGCCGGCGCACACGTCGTCGTCGGTGGTGAATTCGTGCTCGTTGTGCGAGATCCCGTCGACGCTGGGCACGAACAGCATCACCGTCGGCACGACATCCTTCATGTTCACCGAATCGTGTCCGGCGACTGTCATGATCTGCCGATACGTCAGCCCCAGGTTCTCCGCGGCGGCCATGGAGAGCTTCACCCCCTCGGGTTGATAGGCTGCCACTCCCCACGAATGCGCGGTGGCCTTCTCGATGCGCACCCGGGCCCGGGTCTCGATCTCGGCGAACCGGGCCATCAGTCGCTCGTTCGCGAGATCGACGACCGATTCGTTCGGCGACCGCAGGTCGAGGTGCATCCGCACCTCCCGGGCGATGACGACCGGAGAATTGGGTTCGATGGTCATCTGGCTGACCGAGGTGTGCAGTGGCGCGGCCGCGAAATCCTCGGCCAGCTCGCGTGCCGCGACCACCAGCAGGGAAGCCCCGAGCAGCGCGTCCTGCCGATCGGGCATCGTCGCCGACCCGGTGTGGGACTGATCGCCGTGGACCACCAGTTCGTACTTCTGCGCCGCCCACGTGGAGTCGACCACCCCGATGGTGATTCCGTCGTTCTCGAGATTGCGGCCCTGCTCGATGTGGATCTCGGCGTACGCGGCGGCTTGCGGTCCCGCACCCGGTCCGAGGCAGCCGATACCCGACAGCGCCTCCGCGACCGTGACGCCGTCGCGATCGGTGGTGGACAGCGCCTGCTGCACATCGAGTTTGCCGGTGAAGACGGAACTGCCCATCATGCTCGGCTTGAACCGGCAGCCTTCCTCGTTGAACCAGTTGACCACCGCGAGGTTGTATTTCGGCGCGATGGTGCCCTCCCTCCACTTCTGCGCAACGCGCTGAGCGGCGTGCGCCGAGGCGAGCACACCGTACGCGCCGTCGTAGCGGCCGCCGAGCGGCTGACTGTCCAGATGCGAGCCCGTCAGAACATAGGGGGCACCGGGATGGATTTCCAGTAGGCCGAATTGGTTGCCTGCGCGGTCGTATTCGACACGAAATCCTCGGGCGACGAGCCATTCGGCGAGCCAGGCCCGCTGGGCGCCGTCGGCGTCGGTGGCGGCCTGCCGATCGACGCCGCCACCCGGAGTCGCGCCGAACTGTGACAACTGCTGAAAGTCCGCGACCACGGAACGATCCAGATCGGTCTTGCTGGCGGTGGTCATGTGGATTCCTCCCGGGAGTGGATCTGTGTCCGCCGGCCCCGGCGTCCGGGGAGCGGAGTCGACATCGTGTGCGACTGGGGATGCATCAATACAAGCACGTCCCGGCCTGATTTCGGGATGACGAACCTCAACCGGTTCGCGCACGATCGTTGTGCATTTCCACAGGCATCCCCTGCGGCGGGTTCGCTGAGGCGTGATACGTATGCCCACCCACACGACTCGCGTCGTGTGGGTG
>NZ_JBHUSF010000628.1:0-1530 GCF_042673295.1 Rhodococcus sp. NPDC057014 | reverse complement strand
CCAAAGCCGTGTAGTTAAGGCGTGGGTTGTGTTGTCAAGGGTCGATGTCGGTGAAGACGTTGATGGCGATGGTGGCCTTGAGGCTTGGCCCTCGGGTGCGGCCGCGGGCAGTGCTGGCGACGAACTTGGAGATCGCGCGTTTGACCACGCGGGGGTTGGTTCGTAATCGTCGGGCGGGCATCAGGTGGTCGAGGACGCGTTCGCCGATGATGCCGACGAGGTCGACGACGGTGGTTTCGATGACACCTGCGGCGTGAATGAGCTGGTCGCGGGCCGCGTTGAGGGCGATGGTGAAGCTGGCACGGTCGGGATCGACGTCGGGGCACCCGAGGGTGGCGTCGGTGATCGCGACGCGCAATGCCTGGTAGGTGACGAGCAGCGCGTAGATCTCCTGCTCGACCCCGCGCGGGGTGCGGGCGCGCAGCACCCGGCCACCGAGGATCGTCGATTTCAGCTCCAGGAACGCGGTTTCGATCTCCCACCGGTCGTGGTAGAGGCGGACGATTTCGGTTGCGGGACAGTCGGGATCGAGGAGGGTGGTCACCAGCTTGTAGGTCTCGCTGCGAGCCCCCGCGCTGGTTGTGATGGTGATCTCGCAGCACAGGACACGGACCTCGACCGGGCCCATCCGGGACAGGTAGGAGCCGTCGGGCAGGCGGGCACAGACCGGGAGGTTGCGACTGTTCTTGACCCGGACCAGCAGGTGCGCACCGGTGTCGCGGACCGCGGCGAGCAACGCCTGCGAGGCGAAGTTGCGGTCGGCCAGCACGATCATCCCGCGGCGCATCCCCCGGAGTAGGTCGAGGGTATAGGTGGTCTCCCCGACGCTGCTGGCACCGAACGTCGCGTCGATCACGGTGCGGGTGCCGCACGCCACCAGGGCGAGAAGGCGCACCATCGGATACCCGGTGCCGCCGTGAAACCCGCCGCCGCGATGGTAGACCTGCAAATTCGCCACGGTGTCCGGGCAGCACATCATGGTGCCGTCGATGGCCGTGACCAGCAGCCCCCGCCAGTACACGCCCTTCGTGGCCAGGCCGGCGGCCGGGCCACGAAGCAGGTCGAACAGGGCACGCAACGGTGCCGGGCCGATCCGGCGTCGGGCCTGGGCCAGCGCTCCGGCGGTCGGGGTGGCCACCGCGAGCCCGTCGAGTCCGGCGATCATCCGCTGCCACACCTGTCCGAACCCCACCTCGGCGAACAGCCCGGCGGCCAGCAACAGGTACACCACCACCCGCGAGGGCAGATCACGCACCCGGGCCTGGACCTTGCCAGTCTCGGCCAATGCGGCGTCGACCAGGTCGAAGCCCACGATTCGGGTCAGCTCGCCGAGATGACCCGGGGCGAACCGGCCTCCCGCGACGGTGACGACACGGGTGATGACAGAATCGGTAGTCAGCGGAGCTCCCTGGGTCGAGGATGTCTTGGAGGACGCCCTCTTCTACCGGAGCTCCGCTACCCATTCGCGCACGACACGCCCAAGACCCGAATCCTTGACCGCCAGCCGTCCCCGCTAACTACACGGCTTTG
>NZ_JBHUSF010000627.1:0-1535 GCF_042673295.1 Rhodococcus sp. NPDC057014 | reverse complement strand
GTCCGTCCCCTCCGCCACGTTCAGCTCAGGTGGATGACTGCGTCACCCGGCGGCCTTGCGCTGCTCGCCGCCCGACGACTTCTCCGCCGTCTCCTTCTCCCGCTCGTGCCGCTCCAACTGCTCCATCGCGTTGCGGGCGAACACCCACTGCTCGGTAGACGCCATCTGCGCGCGTCCGCGACCGAGGAACGTCACCGTCCACGACAGCAGTGTCGACAGCCGGCTGCGGAACCCGACCAGGTACATCAGGTGGATCGCCAGCCACGCCACCCAGCCGATGAATCCGCTGATCTCGAGCTTGCCGACCTTCGCCACCGCACTGAACCGCGAGATGGTGGCCATGCTGCCCTTGTCGAAGTACTTGAACGGCGGGCGGTCCTGCGGCTTCTGCCCGCTCAGGCCGGCCTTGATCTGATGGGCCGCGTACTTGCCGCCCTGCATCGCGACCTGAGCCAGACCCGGCAGCTTGTCGAGCGACATCATGTCGCCGATCACGAACACGTCCGGGTGGCCGGGCACCGACAGGTCCGGGTTGACCAGGACGCGTCCGGCGCGGTCGATGTCGGCGTCGGACTGGTCCGCGATCTGCTTGCCCAGCGGGCTCGCCTGCACACCGGCCGACCACACCTTGCACTGCGACTCGATCCGGCGCTGCGTGCCGTCCTTGTCCTTGACGACGAGACCGTCCACGTCGACGTCGACGACCATCGCGCCGAGCTGGATCTCGATGCCGAGCTTCTCCAGCTGCTGGCGGGCCTTGCGGCTGAGCTTGCCGCCGTAGACGGGCAGGACGTCGTCCGCGCCGTCCAGCAGGATCACCCGGGCCTCGCGGGGGTCGATGTTGCGGAACGCCCCCGACAGGGTGCGCCGCGACAGTTCCGCGATCTGGCCGGCGAGCTCGACGCCGGTCGGGCCTGCGCCGACGACGACGAACGTCAGGAGCCGGGCCCGCTCGGCGGGATCGCTCGACAACTCGGCCTGCTCGAACGCGCCGAGGATCCGGCCGCGCAACTCCAGTGCGTCGTCGATCGTCTTCATGCCGGGTGCGAACTCGGAGAAGTGATCGTTGCCGAAGTACGACTGTCCCGCGCCGGCGGCGACGATCAAGCTGTCGTACGGGGTGACGGTGGTCCGGTCCAGGAACCGGGAGGTGATCGTCTTCGCCTCGAGATCGATCTTCTCGACATCGCCGAGCAGCACCTGCGTGTTCTTCTGCTTCCGCAGCACGAGGCGGGTGGCGGGGGCGATGTCGCCGACGGAGAGGATGCCGGTCGCGACCTGGTACAGCAACGGCTGGAACAGGTGGTGAGTGGTGCGCGCGATCATGGTGATGTCGACGTCGGCATTCTTCAGCGCCTGTGTGCCGAACAACCCTCCGAAGCCGGATCCAATGACCACGACGCGATGGCGGCGTGACTCAACCGACTGGATACTCATTCCGTGCTCCTCGAAAAATAGGCGACTCCTGTCACGGTAGTCGCCTTGTCCTCGAGCGTCTCAGTAAGGCGTGCTTCCCTGCGCCCGCGGCCGGAATC
>NZ_JBHUSF010000626.1:0-1541 GCF_042673295.1 Rhodococcus sp. NPDC057014 | reverse complement strand
GTGACCCTGTTCGCCGAACGCGCCGCGGCCGCGGTTCCCGGGTTCGCGCTGACGGAGGAGAACGCGGCGGCGGTGGCGGGGATCTGTCATCGCCTCGACGGGTTGCCGTTGCGGCGGGCAGACCGCAACCCCTGGCACGCACCCCCCACCCCGACCAGAGCCCCGGCACCCGCACCGCTTTCGGCAACGGACCGAACGGGATCGACGGCGCCGTCGCCGGCGGGGATCATCACCGCGGTCAGCGACCCGATCGGTGCCAGCAAAGCGCGTGCGCCGGGGGCGGGCAGGAGACCGTCGACGGCCAGCACGGTCAACGCGCAGCCGTCCGGAAAGAGCCCGGAGTCTTCGATGCGAGTAGTCGCACGGGCGAACGCCTTTCGGTCGCCTTCGAGGAGGTCTGTGACGGCGACCGCCAGATCGTCACGACCGCGGGCGGTTCGTGCGAGTTGTGCGCCGGCCTGGCCTGCCAGGGACATGACGGCGGTGAGATCGCCGTCGGACACGGCGCTGTTCTCATCCGGCAGCACGAACAGATACCCGTACGCCGCGCCTGCGTGGCGAGCCGGAAGACAGATCCGCGGCGACGCTTCAATATCCGGATTCTCTGGCGTGATCACCGGGCGCGTGGTATCGGCGATCCCGAAGTTTTCGTACCACGCGCGCGCGTCCGGCGGGCAACTGCGAGTGAGGATCGACTGCACCCGATCCTTGTCGACGTCAGGCGACTGGGTGCTGTAGGCGATCAACGAAAAGGCCCGGTCGACCAGGACCACCGACGCCGACAGTCGTTCGGCCACCTCGGTGACCACTTCATCGAGATTCACTTCACCATCTCCGTGAACAGCGTGTTTCGTAGGCGATACGTACGGCGATCATTCCGAGTCGGCCATACAAGTGTCTGACCGACGGGGCGAAAAGTTCTGGCGCCTGTCCCTAGCATGCTACGTGGGCGGTCGTTACGTTGATCACACACGATCGGAAGTTCGCCATCTCGCCTCAGCTCGCGCTTTCGATCTCGTGTCCGACTCGACCTTTGGAGCGTGTGATGTCCACTCTCGAACAACCGCCCGAGACGTTGCAGAAGTCTCTGAAACAACGACACCTCACCATGATCGCGATCGGAGGTGTCATCGGCGCCGGCCTCTTCGTCGGTTCGAGCGCCCTGCTGCACACCTCCGGCCCCGCAGCATTCGTGTCCTACGCCATCACCGGTGTCGTCATCGTCCTCGTGATGCGCATGCTCGGCGAAATGGCCACCACCAACCCGTCGACCGGATCGTTCGCCGGATATGCCCGCAAGGCCTTCGGGGGGTGGGCCGGTTTCACCACCGGCTGGCTGTACTGGTTCTTCTGGGTCGTCGCGGTCGGCGCCGAAGCCGTCATCGGCGGCAAACTGCTGCAACGCTGGATCGACCTGCCCTCCTGGGTGATGGCGGTCGTCCTGCTGCTGGCGATGGTCGCCACGAACCTCCGCTCCGTCCGCAACTTCGGCGAGTTCGAATACTGGTTCGCAGGGATCAAGGTCGCCGCGATCATCGCGT
>NZ_JBHUSF010000625.1:0-1543 GCF_042673295.1 Rhodococcus sp. NPDC057014 | reverse complement strand
CGGAAGTTGTCAACCTGTCTGAGACACGTTGGTGTTGATTCCCGTCGGTCCGGGAAGGGCTGGTGCTACCGGTCTGGCCCGGAACCGTTCGGGATGCTGCGACCAGTAGCGGTCGAGCGCTTGCTGGCGCCGTTGCCGGTCGAGGGCAGCGGTGCCGGCATGGATGGCCGCCGGGGTGTGGCGGCCGAGTCCGCTGTGGCGGTGTTCGGTGGCGTAGCGGTGGAGAAACCCGGCGGTCCAGTCGCGGGCATGGTCGATGCTGTCGAACACGAGCGGGCAGCTCAGGTCGTATTTGATGGTCTTGAACAACGACTCCGAGAACGGGTTGTCGTCACTGACCCGCGGCCGGGCATACGAGGCGAGCACACCGTCGCCCGCAAGCGCATCGACGAGGGTGTGGGCACGCATGATCGATCCGTTGTCGGCGTGCACCACCCCCGGCGCCCCGTGTTCGGCGATGGCGGTCGCGAACATCTGCACCGCCAGGTCGGTGTTCTCGGTGTACTCGATCCTCCAGGCCACCGGATACCGAGAGAACACGTCGATCACCAGATACAGCTTGTACCGGTCCTGCGTGCGGGGCCCACGGAGCTCGGTGACATCCCAGGACCACAAGTCCCCGACCCGCCCGCAGTGCACGATCGGCTTGTGCCGAGGAGTTGAGCCACCACCGTATTTCCTGCGTCGGCGATCGCCGACCATGTTCTGTTCGGTCGCGACCCGGTAGAAGGTCCGCTCCGAGCAACCGACCCTTCCCGCGTCGAACGCCCGCCAATACGTCTGCACCACAGACAGTTCGGCGTACTCGTCGGATTCGAGCACAGCGATGATGGCGGTGCGTTCATCGGCGGTCAGCGCGGCCGGTTGCCGTCGCTTCTTCTGCGGTATCGGGTCGGTCACCGGCCGGTAGTGCCGGTAGTTGCGGGTGAGCCGGTAGTACGTCGAGCGTGGCAGCCCGACCAGCCCACACGCGGCGCGGACCCCGATCCCGGTTGCGGCGAGCTCGTCGACGAACTCGATCAGTACAGTTTGTTGCGTTCGAGCCAGTTCGCGTACTCGGTGGCGCTCAGCAGCGCCGGCGGGATCTCGGGTTCGTCGTCGGTCGTCGAGCTCGTGGTAATCCCCTCCAAGAGCTCGTACGCTTTTCCCAGAATTTCCTGCACGGCCTCACCCTGGGCGACCTTGTGTTTGAGTGCCGCATTCTCCTTGCGTAGTCGTGCCAGTTCGGCACGGTCGGCGTTCTCCATTCGGCGCAGCGACCTCTCTTCTCGGGTGACCGACGTCAGTCCCGTGAATTCTCCCTCGTCACGGCTGCGCAGCCAACGCCGCACGGTGGCCCGGGTGAGGTTGTGCTCGCGCAGCAACCTGGTCCTGGCGCCCCGAGCGGTCGCAGCATCCCATTGGTGGATGAACTCGAGCCGAAAGGCAATCGGGAATTGCCTCCCGCCGGTCGGGGTGCGTCCGATCTCGATGTCGATCATGCATCACTCGCTTCCCCGCGCCCCTGCCACGATGTGTCTCACGACCACCCTGGCAACAAACG
>NZ_JBHUSF010000624.1:0-1549 GCF_042673295.1 Rhodococcus sp. NPDC057014 | reverse complement strand
ACTCGATCATGTCGATCCAGCTGGTCACCCGGGCGAAGGCGTCCGGGGTGGTGATCACCCCGCGGGACGTGTTCGAACGCAAGACGGTGGCCGCGCTCGCGGAGGTCGCCACGTCGGGGGAGGAGACGATCACCCTCGAGGAGTTGCCCGGCGGCGGCGTCGGCGAGTTCCCACTGACCCCGATCGTGCGCTGGATGCTGGGCCGGGACGGCGACTTCCGGCGGTACTCCCAGGCCGCGCTGTTCACGACCCCCGCCGAACTCGACGAGGACACGTTGACGGCGGCGATGCAGGCCGTCCTGGACCGGCACGACATGCTGCGCGCCCGCCTGTACCGCAGCGACCGCTGGATCATGGCGACCGCGCCGCCGGGGTGGGTGCGGGCCACCGAGGTGGTGCGCACGGTGCCGCTCGCCGCCGCGGACTCGTTCCCCGACGCTGCGTCCCGCGAACTGGACGCCGCCGCGGGCCGCCTCGACCCGGAGTCGGGCGTGATGGTGCAGGCGGTGTGGTTCGCGAGCACCGCGGAACCCGCGGCGGGGCGGTTGCTGATCGTCGCCCATCACGCGGTGGTCGACGGCGTGTCGTGGCGCATCCTCGTCCCCGATCTCGCCCTCGCCTGCGCCCGTGTGCTGTCCGGTGAGGCGCCCGCCCTGCCCGACACCGGAACGTCGATGCGCACATGGGCGCACGCCCTCACCGACGTGGCGCAGGAACGTTCCCGCACAGCTGAACTCGGCCTGTGGCGGCGGATGCTCGACACCCCCGACCCGCCGCTGGGGGCCCGGCCGTTGACGCCTGCCGACGTCCAGACCTCCGACGTCGAGGTCCAGGTACCCGTTGCCGTCACCGAGACCTTGCTGACTTCGCTCCCGCAGGCGTTCCACGGGAACGTGGCGGACGGGTTGCTGACGGCGCTGGCGCTGGCGCTCGTCCAGTGGCGACGCGACCGCGGGATCGAGTCTTCCGCCGCGCTCGTGAACCTCGAAGGACACGGTCGGGAGGAACACGTGGTCCCCGGCGCCGATCTGGCGCGCACGGTCGGCTGGTTCACCACGATCTTCCCGGTGGGCCTCGACCTGGACCGTGTGGACGTGGCGGACGCGTGTGCCGCGGGCCCCGCCGCCGGCGACGCGGTCAAGGCGGTGAAGGAGCGGCTGCACTCGATCCCCGACCACGGCATCGGGTTCGGGCTCCTCCGGTACCTCGACGACGACACGGCCCGGGAACTGTCGGCGCAGGCGAGTCCGCAGGTGAGCTTCAACTACCTCGGCAGGCTCGGCGCGGGCACCGCCCCGGGCGGCGACTGGATGCCCGTCTCCGACGCGGGACTCGCCGCCGCCGCGCACTCCGGGTTGCCCGCAGCGGCCGTCGTCGATGTGAACGCCAGAACCACCGACACCGCCGCCGGCCCGGTACTCACGGCGACGTGGTCGTTCCCCGTCGGGGTGATCGCGGCGGCGGACGTCGGCGAACTCGCGCGACTGTGGGTGCGGGCGCTGGAGGCCCTGGCCGAGCACACACAATCGGGCGGCGGCGGCTTCACCCC
>NZ_JBHUSF010000623.1:0-1554 GCF_042673295.1 Rhodococcus sp. NPDC057014 | reverse complement strand
CAGGTACGACGACGAGGACGCGGGCGACGACGAGGACGCGGGCGCCGACGAGACCGGTGACGACGATTCCGAACAGACGCCCCGCGCCCGGAGGCGGCCGACCCCGCGGCGCCGCTCATCCGGTGGCGGTGGTTCCCGGCCCACCCGGTCCCGGTCCCGGTCGCGGTCGTCGACGAAGGATGACGACGAGGACGAGGACGAGCTGTCCCGGGCCCGCAGGACGCGCGCGAAGGCGACGACCGATTCCGTACCCGTACGACGCACCCGGAAGTGATCAGCGATGACCTCGAATCTTGACAGTGCGGCGAAGAAGCTGCGTAAGAACGTTTCCGGTGCGTCCGGTGAGACCGCATCGATCTCACCCCTGCAGAAGGCGGCGCAGGGCCTGCTCGGCACCGTGACCGACAAGGCCGTCTCCGCCGTCTCCGACAAGGTGGCGGGCGCGACCGGCCGGCTGACCGACTACGCCGAGGGCGGCGGTGGAAGCCTGCTGTCCGCTGTCACCGGCAAAAGCAACGGCAACGGCGACGGCGACGGCGACGGCAATGGTGACGGGAAGGGCGACGGCAAGTCGCTGTTCTCCGGGCTGACCGACAAGGTGAAGGACACGGCGTCGGATGTGAAGGACGCGGTCACCGGCGGCGGTGGCGGTAAGGGCAAGAAGCTCAAGTTGACCAACATCGTCGAAACGATCGATGTCGGGGTGCCGGTCCAACTGGCGTATAACCAATGGACCCAGTTCGCCGATTTTCCGTCGTTCATGAAGAAGGTCGAGCGGGTGGAGCAGGAAGCGGACGAGAAGCTCGAGTGGAAAGCGCAGATCTTCCTTTCGCATCGCACCTGGGAGGCGTCGATCCTCGAGCAGGTTCCGGATGAGCGGATCGTGTGGCGGTCGAAGGGCGCCAAGGGTTTCATCGACGGTGCAGTGACGTTCCACGAGGTGACCCCCGATCTCACCCGCATCGTTCTGATTCTCGAGTATCACCCGAAGGGTTTGTTCGAGAAGACGGGGAACCTGTGGCGTGCGCAAGGTCGGCGAGCGCGCTTGGAGTTGAAGCACTTCGGGCGCCACGTCATGACGCAGTCCGTTCTCCATCCTGACGAAGTTGTGGGGTGGCGCGGGGAAATTCGGGACGGCAAGGTCGTCGAACCCGAGGAGTCCGAGGACACCAACGAGGAACCGGCCGACGACGAAGAGCCACAGGACCAAGACGAGACCGACGAATACGAAGACGAGGAACCTCCGGAGGACGAGTCCGGCGAGTACGAGGACGAGGAACCGGAAGAGGGGCCGGAGGACGAGTCCGGCGAGTACGAGGACGAGGAATCCGAGGACGAGTCCGCTGAGGACGAGTCCGGCGAGTACGAGGAGGAAGAGCCGGAAGAGGAGCCGGAAGAGGAGTCCGGCGAGTACGAGGACGAGGAATCCGAGGACGAGTCCGCTGAGGACGAGGCGGAGGAGGACGAGCCTGAGGAGGAGGAGCCCAAGCCGCGCCGGCGCCGTCCCGAGCCGCGCCGGCGTCGTCCCCAGAAGGCCGCTGCACAGAAGGCACC
>NZ_JBHUSF010000622.1:0-1577 GCF_042673295.1 Rhodococcus sp. NPDC057014 | reverse complement strand
CACTTCTGCTGCGCTGCAAGCGCGACCATGGCGAGCGCCGCGTCGGCCGGCTTCGTGATGTCGAGCCCGGTCAGCTCCTCGATTCGGTGAAGCCGGTTCAGCACGGTGTTCCGGTGACAGTAGATGGTCGACGCCGTCCCCAGCAGGCTGCCGGTGTCCAGATACGCGGCCATCGTCTCGAGGAGCCGCTCGTTCTCGCGCTCGGTTGCCTCGCGCAGCGGGACCAGAACGTATTGGCCGAGATCGCAACCGATCTCGGCGAGATACGTCTTCGCCAGCATCGGCCACGAGGCCTTCAGATCGGTGACACGTTCCTCGTCGGGCCCGAGCTGATCGACCATCCGGCTCGCGGCCAGCGCTGCCAGCGGAATGTCCGCGATCGCCCGGGCGATCGGCGCCACCGCCGCCCGGACCTTGTCGAGCAGTGCCAGTTCGCGTGGCGTCACCACCATCGGTGACGTGGCGGGAATCTGCCAGAACGCGATGAGGTGGCGTCCCTGCTCGTGCGTGAAGACCCGTTCGGAGAAGTGCGCCTTGTCGATATTGTGCCGCAGCGTCACGGCCGACTCGCTGGGTACTGCCACGACCCGGTAGAACGAGGACACCGAGAGGCCCAGGGCGCGGGCGATCTGAACGTGGTTGACCTCGAACTGCCCGACGGCGTCGAACAGGAGACTGATCTGCTGCCGCTGGAGGTCTTGGCGCTCACGGATCAACTGATCCTGTTCCGCCAGGTACGCGGCCTGAGCGAAGCGGGCGAAGGTGTCGACGACGTTCCACACCTCCTCGGCGTGCGCGGCGAGCACGTGCGCTTCGCTTCGGCCTGCCGTCGACAGCAGTCCCGACCACAGGATCGGGAAGTCGAGCCGGATGGCGGTGAGCATCGAGTCCAGCGGGATGCCGTCGCGCGCTCTGCGCCTCCCGAGGCGGGAGGCCAATCGTTCGACCGCTCCGACCTGTGCGGGATCGACGAGGGCACGAAGCATCAGCCCGAACACGTCGTTGCTGGTGGCGCGGAGTTCGGCCTCGCGGAGCCCGGCATCGCGGTACTCGCCGGCATCGAGCAGACGCCTCATGAACTGTTCGACCAACGTGCCCAGGTTCTCGCTCTGCCGTGACACCAGGCCGTGCCACCGCTGAGTCTCTTGTCGGTTGGTCATCGCCACCGTTCTCCGTCCCACTGTACTAACCTCAATCTTTCGTGCCGTGTGCCTGAGGTGTGGATTTCGGCTGGGATGTGCTGGTGCGGGACAGATATTGGTGTGTGGGTATAAGGGCGCGCCCGATGTCGCTCGGGTGGTGCCCGGTTCCACTGGCCGGGTTGGCTTTCGTGAGTCGTAGGAGCAGGAGGCCGCGGTCAGGTGAAGGCGGCGCGGATGCGATACCACGCTGCGGCGATCGCTTGGGCCCATTGCCAACTCGAATCGATCCGAACCCGGACCGCCCGGGCCCCCGCGGGTGATGCGGGCCGCGACGTGCAAGACCCGGTAGCGGAAGGTGTCGATCTCGCAGCGGGCCAGATCCGGGTGGTCGCCGAAGCCGATCAGCTTCGCCCAGGCAACCAGGTCGGTGGCGGC
>NZ_JBHUSF010000621.1:0-1614 GCF_042673295.1 Rhodococcus sp. NPDC057014 | reverse complement strand
CGGCTGACGCGATTCCGCCGAAGGGCCGAAGCCAACACCACGCTGGTCACTCCCTTGAAGCGATCGATTGCCGCCTCGATGACGGCGTGGTCGTCGATCAGATCGGGGCCTGCGAAATCGTCCGAGACCTGGCCGCACTGGATTGACACCGCACCCAGCCACGGGGCGCGGTAGTGACTCCGCCTCGTTCGCTCTATCATCAATTTGTATCCGATAATCGATGAAAGTGAGGGGTTGAGTGTGATGAACGAGCCCACCGACGCCAGCACCGAAGCCCGCTACCTGCGAGGCGATCTCGGCTTCGAGGATGCGCTGCGGGAGGTCACCGGCACCGACGTCGACCGGACGTTCTTCGCCCAGATCCTGCACAGTCTGTCCGACCAGAACCCGGCAGCACCGCCGCTATCCGACCACGATGCAACCCTGCTCGACCAGGCCGGGTTCGTCGACGACCCGGCCGCGGCGACCGCCGCTCGGGTGGATCGCGACATTCGCATGCAGGAACTGGTCCGCAGCTCCCTGTCGATCGCCGAGGCCGCGGACCGTCTCGGGGTGACCGCGGCCCGAATCCGGCAACGCCTCGGCGAGGGCACCCTGTGGGCATTTCAGTCGGGCCGCAACCGGTTGCTGCCGCCCGCCCAGTTCACCGACACCGGCGCGGTGCCGCATCTCGACCAGGTGGTGCCGCTGTTGGCGAAGGATCTGCACCCGCTGACCGTGCAGGCATTGCTCACCCGCCCGCAGCCGTCCCTGACCGTCGAGGGCCGGCCGGTGTCGATCGTGGCATGGCTGACCGGCAGCGCCGGAGCCGCCGACGACATCGAACAGGCCCGAGGCGTGATCACCGCCGCCGAATGGGAATCGGCATAGATGGGGTCGATGCTGCCCGCGCCCCCGACCATCACCGAGCTCCGTGACGCAGCCGTGCGCGGCGAGGAAGTGATCAACTGGCAACCGACCGAAATGATGTGGCGGGTGCATCGCACCACCGGCACCCGGGTGCTGCCCTGGAACGGAATGCGCACATTCGGGCCGATCCTGCGGTTCGACCACCACCCCACCCCGCGCGCCGAACATCCCGGCTACGGCATCTGGTACGGCGCCTCCAGTCCCCGCGGCGGGTTGGCCGAGGCGTTCCAGAGCGCCCGGCTGATCGACCGGCACCGCGGCGACCCGCATCTGACCGGGCTGCGATTCATCCGGCCGCTGAGATTGCTCGACGTATCCGGCATCGGCGAGGGGGCGTGGGCGACCCGGGTCGGCGGCAACCACGCCCTCGACTCCGCGACGCACGGACGAACCCAGCACTGGGCCCGCACAATTCACCGCGCCCACGACGACCTCGACGGGATCATCTACCGCGGCCGGTTCGCGGGCAGTGTTTGCATCGCGATCACCGACCGCGCCGCTGACTCGTTCCCGGCGCTGCCGGCGTTGTCGCTGCCGTTGTCGCATCCCGGGTTGTCCGGGCCGATCGACAGCGCGGCCTATCAGCTCGGCTATACCGTCACCTGATTGCGACACACACGCGGTGAATCGCTGGGACCCGTGGCCGCATGTCCCGTGACGGCACCGCATCGACTGCAGCACGATTCTGTGTCGACGAAGCGGTGC
>NZ_JBHUSF010000620.1:0-1615 GCF_042673295.1 Rhodococcus sp. NPDC057014 | reverse complement strand
TCTTCGGCGTCGGCGAGATAGCGGCCGCTCGAGGTGCGGTCGTCCAGACCGAAGGCGGCGAGCACATCGGAACGGAACGGGTCGATCCCGAGCACCTCCGTGACGCGTCGGTCGGCGCCGCGGCCCTGCCGGTGGCCGGGCGGGGTGAACCCGTACCGGTCACGGCGGTGGTAGTCGGCCAGTGCCTCCAACATCGGTGCGTGTGACTGATCCATGCGGTCCGGGTACCCAGTCGCTGCGGGTTGAACTCGCAACCACTCGCTTTCCGGGTGCCGCCGCCGATTCACCTATTCGAGTGCCGGGTACCCGGCACGTGACTTGCCACTGATCGGAGAGGTGCATGAGCGAACACACCCCGCACACAATCGACTACCCCGGCCGCACCGCGGACATGGCCGAGGAACCTCAGGACGAGATGCGCGCGTACCGGGGTAGCGAATTGCTGAAAGGCAAACGGGCGCTGGTGACCGGGGGCGACTCGGGAATCGGCCGCGCCGTGGCGGTGGCGTTCGCGAAAGAGGGCGCCGACGTGGCCATCGCCTACCTCGAGGAGAGCGATGACGCGGCGCACACGGCCGAATTGGTCGAGAAACAAGGGCGACGCTGCCGCACCTTCGCCGGCGACCTGGCCTCGCCGGCGCATTGTCGTGACGTGGTGGCCCGCACGGTCTCGGATCTGGGCGGACTGGACATCGTCGTCAACAATGTCGCTTACCAGGAACCGGTCGACGACTTCCTCGAGTTGTCCGATGAGCAGTGGCGGCGCACGTTCTCGGTGAACATCGACAGCTACTTCCACGTAACGAAAGCGGCGGTGCCGCATCTCGGCCAGGGTTCCGCCATCATCAACACCGGTTCGGTCAACGGACTGCGCGGCAACAAGTCGCTGATCGACTATTCCGCGACCAAGGGTGCGGTGACGGCGTTGACGTACTCGTTGGCACAGACCCTGCTGGATCGTGGAATTCGCGTCAACTGTGTTGCTCCCGGACCGGTCTGGACACCACTGATCCCGGCGACCATGGACGAGGAGAAGGTCGCGGAATTCGGGAAGCAGGCCCCCTACGGGCGGGCCGCCCAGCCCGACGAGATCGCGCCGTCCTACGTGTTCTTCGCTTCCGGTCTACTGTCCTCCTACTACTCCGGGGAAGTGCTCGCCCCACTGGGTGGCGAGACACTGCCCGGCTGACGGCGTGCCAGACCTTCGAAAAGTGTTCTATTCGAGAGGAAATCGGGATGTGGTGGACGTGAATGTACTCGAGCGAGGTGTGCGTCGGCTCGAACACGCTGAAACGCTGGACCGTCCCGCGGGCGCGGTCGTGACCGCGATCAACAAATGGCTTCCGGCGGGCCGGATCAAGGATGCGTTGTCCGGCACCGATCTCGGACACCCTCTGCACCCTCTTCTGGTCACCGTCCCTATCGGCGCGTGGGTCAGCGCCGGCCTCCTCGATGCCCTCGGGGGCACGAGTGCGCGGCAGGCTGCGACGAAACTCGTGGGGCTGGGCGCCCTTGCCGCGGTGCCGGCCACACTCACCGGCGCGTCGGACTGGGCCGACACGCTCGGCGCCGAGCGCCGGATCGGCGCAGTCCACGCGGCTTCGAACTATGCCGC
>NZ_JBHUSF010000619.1:0-1619 GCF_042673295.1 Rhodococcus sp. NPDC057014 | reverse complement strand
GGCGCGGGGTGGGAGCAGTGGGGGAGGAATTGCGCGCGGGTTCGGAGGCGAACGGACGGGCGGCGGTGGTCATGATCCTCCTTCATCGGACCGGGGAACGGCGACTCCGCCGACGCGGCAACAGCCGGGATCGACCGAGATCGGCCGGGACCGCAGGCGACCCAGCTGGGCTATTTTACAGCCATCGCAAGCTCGCAGCCGGACCGGAATGTCGAGTCGAAGAGGTAGGGCAAACCTTCGCTGCGCCAGCGTGTCACGATTCGGTTATGGCTCGATGCCGTCGACATTGGCGCTCGCAATCATTGCTTATCAATTTCCGCATGCGTGCGCAACTGGCTGGCAAATACTGGCACTGGGGAGGGTCGATTGCAGTCTGGGCTCCCGAGTTCACCCGGGTAGAATGAGCGGGCGCGGAGTGATGAGTAGCGCAGAACGCAATCCGCCCCCCACCAGCGAAAATGTCATAGACGCGGTTATCAGCACATCGAAAGGTTCTGTCTACCAGTTTATTTACAAGTAATGTCCTTGAATACCTAGTTGGAGCCGCTGGGCCAGACTGAAGCGCGTCTCCGGATCGATTCCGGACAACCGGGTGGCGTCTTCAAGAGTGTGTTGATCGTGTGCGCATGCGGTTGCGCTTCTCTGTAGTCGTCAGCTGAGCGGAGCCGTCGAATGGGGGATCCACCCTCCAGTGAAGAGGGGGGTTGTTTTCGTGAGGAACGCTTCACGTGCGGCTGGCGCGTCGGCGGTCGCGAAGTTGATGACCTGCGCCCGGCCTTCTGCCTCGAGCGCCGAACGGAACGAGCTGGCGCTACCGGAATTCATCAGTGCCTTGGTTTGGGCGAGCGCGACCGGAGGTCCTGCGGTGAGACGTTGCGCGATTTCGTCGACATGTGAGTCGAGTTCCTCGGGCGCCACCACCCAGGTGACCAGCCCCAGCGCGGCGGCTTCCTCTGCGTCGATGAGCTCGGGAAGCATGGTCAATCGCTTGGCTTGCTGCAGACCGACGAGCCGGGGCAGCAGCCAGGTGCCACCGAAGTCCGGTGACAGGCCCCGGTGTACGAAGATCTGGCCGAAGCGTGCGGTGCTGGATGCGACCACGAAGTCGCAGCACAACGCGATATTCCAGCCGGCTCCGACGGCGACCCCCTCCACTCGTGCGATGACGGGAATGGGCAGTTCCATGAGGGCGGAGGCGGCACGATTCAGGCGCCGCAGACTCGCTGTCGGGTGGTCATCTCTCTTGCCGCCCAGATCGGTGCCGGAGCAGAAGTCTTTCCCAGCGCCGGTAATGATCAGCACTCGCGCGTCGGGATCGGATGCGACGGCTTCGAGTGCGTCGCCCAGGGTAGCCCATCCCGCGGCATCCAAAGCATTCTTCACCCGGGGCCGATTGAGAGTGAGCGTGATGATCCCGCCGTTGCGGGCTACCTCGATCCGGTCGTCGTGGACGGTCACGCTCGATCCGACTGGAGCGGATGGGAAATCGGCGGCCGGTTGCTCGGTCATCGAATAACTCCTCCTTCTTCCCTCACGGAAGATCTGTTGCAGCGGGAGCTCGTATGAAGCGCCCGACATCGATCGGGCGCTCCACATGGTCGGTTTCCGCTGTTCGGGTG
>NZ_JBHUSF010000618.1:0-1631 GCF_042673295.1 Rhodococcus sp. NPDC057014 | reverse complement strand
AGCGAGGTGAGATCTTCGGGGTCATTGGCTACTCGGGGGCCGGGAAGAGCACGCTGGTCCGGCTGATCAACGGCCTGGAACGCCCCACCGGTGGGCGCGTCGTCGTCGACGACGTCGACATCACCGCACTGCCGGAATCGAAACTCCGGCACGTGCGCGCGAAGATCGGCATGATCTTCCAGCAGTTCAACCTGTTCCGCTCCCGCACCGTCGCCGGGAACGTGGCCTACCCCCTCGTCGTGGCCGGGTGGCCGCGACAGAAACGCCGCGAACGCGTCGCCGAACTGCTCGCGTTCGTCGGCCTGTCCGACAAGGCTCGGGCCTACCCCGACCAGCTGTCCGGCGGGCAGAAGCAGCGGGTCGGGATCGCCCGCGCGCTGGCGACGTCGCCGGACCTGCTGCTCGCCGACGAGTCCACCAGCGCCCTGGACCCGGAGACCACGCAGGACGTGCTTCGCCTGCTCCGCAAGGTGAACCGGGAACTCGGCGTCACGATCGTGGTGATCACCCACGAGATGGACGTCGTCCGGGCCGTCGCGGATCGTGTCGCCGTGCTGGCGGAGGGCCGTGTCGTGGAACTCGGCACCGTGTTCGACGTCTTCTCCGAACCACAGGCGCCGGCGTCGAAGAGCTTCGTCAGCACGATCCTGCGCAACCGCCCGGAACCGGCCGACCTGGAGCGGCTCCGCGCGCGTTTCGGGGGCCGGATCGTCACCGCCGACGTGCGGGACGGCAGCCGCATCGGCGACGTCCTCTCCGATGCGGGCGGGCACGGTGTCCGATTCGAAATCGTGTACGGCGGCATCAGCACCCTGCAGGACCGCTCGTTCGGCAGTCTCACGCTCGAACTCGTCGGCCCCGACGACGGCATCGACGACGTGATCCGCCGGTTGCGGACCGTCACCGATGTCGAGGAAGTACAGGCATGACCACGAACTGGGACAAACTGCGCCCCGTACTGTTCGAATCCATCGGCACCACCATCTACATGGTGGTGATCACCCTGGTGGTCGGCGGGCTGATCGGGCTCGTGGTCGGCACGCTGCTGTACGCCACCAGGAACGGCGGGATCCTCCAGAACACGGCCGCCTACACGGTGCTGAACATCCTGGTGAACATCGTGCGGCCGATTCCGTTCATCATCCTGCTCGCCGCACTGGGGCCCGTGACCCTCGCCGTGGTCGGCCGGACCATCGGCACCGAGGCCGCGATCTTCGTGATGATCATCGCGTCGTCGTTCGCCATCGCCCGCATCGTGGAACAGAATCTGGTGACCGTCGACCCCGGCGTGATCGAGGCGGCCCGCGCGATGGGCGCCGGTCCCCTGCGGATCATCGTCACCCTGCTGATCCCCGAAGCCCTGGGCCCGTTGATCCTCGGATACACGTTCGTCCTCATCGGCATCGTCGACATGTCCGCGATGGCGGGCACCATCGGCGGCGGCGGGCTCGGCGACTTCGCCATCGTCTACGGCTACCAGCGCTTCAACTGGCAGGTGACCCTCGTCGCCACCCTCGTCATCATCCTGCTCGTGCAGGCCTCCCAGTTCTTGGGCAACTGGCTGGCGCGAAAGGCATTGCGCCGCTAGCACCCGTGAGTACTTGTTAACCGCCCGCGGTTAACAAGTACTC
>NZ_JBHUSF010000617.1:0-1669 GCF_042673295.1 Rhodococcus sp. NPDC057014 | reverse complement strand
AGTGGTTCCGCCCATAAGTTCGTTGGGGGTCAGGTCCAGGCCGTCGGGTCGTTGAGGTAGAGACCGCAGACGGTGTCGAGGGCGTCTTCTGGGAGTCCGGCGGTGTGGCCGTTGGGCAGGACGGAGTCCTCGTATCCGTCCTTGCTCGCAAGGTAGGCCGCGAAGCCCCATTGGGAGGCGGACCCGCCGTAGCGTAGTCGCATCAATGGTTGGGTATCGCCGTCGACGAGTTCACCGGTGACATAGGCGAACTGGCCACGGAACCGAACTCCGACACAGGTCAGCTGTGGCCAGCGTTCGCGTGCGCGTTGGGACAGGCGCTGTTGCAGCGACGTCTTCGTGGACTGAGGAGGCGTGGCCATGATCACTGATCCTGCCCGACCGGCGGGTCGCGAGCCAGTCCGCCGGGTGAAGCTCGAGACTGAAGTGACTATTGGGAACTTCGGTTTGGGGTATGAGCATTGCCTTTGATCAGTGCGGATCCGGTCAGGGTGACCGGATCCCAGCGTCGCGAGCTGAATCGTTTGCTTCGAGCCGGGCGCACCGAACAGCGTCTTGTGCTGCGCGCCACCATCGTTTTGTGGGCTGCGGATCGGTGCCCGAGTGCCGCGATCGCCCGGGCGTTACGCGTGAGTGTGGAGACCGTCCGCAAGTGGCGGGGCCGTTGGAACGCCGCGCCGGGCGTGGCGTCGTTGGGAGACGCGAAACGGTCGGGTCGGCCACCGAAGTTCACCCCTGTGCAGGTCACGCGGGTCAAGGCGATGGCCTGCACACCCCCGAAGGAGTGTGGGGTGCCGTTGGCGCGGTGGTCGTGTCCGGAACTGGCCCGCCACGCCGTCACCGACGGGATCTGTGCGTCGATCTCGCAGGCCACGATTCGCAGGTGGCTCTCCCAAGACGCCCTCAAGCCCTGGCAGCATCAGTCGTGGATCTTCATCTCCGATCCGAACTTCGCCGCTAAAGCTAACCGTGTGCTCGACCTGTATGCCCGGGTGTGGGATGGGGAACCGTTGGGCGAGCACGACTATGTGATCTCCTCTGACGAGAAGACGTCCATTCAGGCCCGCTGCCGCTGTCACCCCACACTTCCGCCCGGCCGCTCCCGGACGATGCGGGTCAACCACACTTACAAGCGGCGCGGCGCCCTCGCCTACCTCGCTGCTTACGATGTGCACCGCGCGAATGTTTTCGGTCGCTGCGAGGACACCACCGGCATCGTTCCGTTCGCCCGTCTCGTCGAGCAGGTCATGACCCAAGCGCCCTACGCGTCGGCGGAGCGAGTGTTCTGGATTGTGGACAACGGCTCGTCACACCGGGGGCAAGCGGCGATCGACCGGCTTGCCGAACAATTTCCCAACGCGATCATGGTCCATACACCGGTGCACGCGTCGTGGTTGAACCAAGTCGAGATCTTCTTCTCCATAGTTCAACGAAAGATTGTTTCGCCTAACGACTTTACTGATACCGACGAAGTCGCCGCACGACTGGCGGCCTTCGAGACCCACTACAACCGGGCAGCCCAACCGTTCAAATGGAAGTTCACCACCGCCGACCTCGCCGATCTGCTCGCCAGGCTCGACCGCCACGAACGCGACCATGATCGGCCCGACAAAACAACCGCTCAAGCCCGTGCCGCATGACCCCCAACGAACTTATGGACGGAACCACT
>NZ_JBHUSF010000616.1:0-1697 GCF_042673295.1 Rhodococcus sp. NPDC057014 | reverse complement strand
ACGCTGCCACAGCGCGGGGCCCTTCTCGTCGGACGAATCAGCTGTCGAGTTCGCGTGCGACGGCGCGGACCACCTCGGAGATGCGCTGGGCGGTCTTGCGGTCGGGGTACCTGCCCTTGCGCAGGTCCGGCTGAACCTTCGCCTCGAGCAGCGTGATCATGTCCTCGACCATGCCGTGCAGTTCGTCCGGCGTGTGCTTCTTGGCGGACGGCTCCTTGCGCGCGGCGTTCTGACGCAGCGACGGCGCAGGGTCGAGCACCTTCAGGCTCAGCGCCTGGGGTCCGCGCCGACCGGCGGCCATGCCGAACTCGACACGCTGGCCGGCCTTGAGGCCCTCGACGCCCTCGGGAAGAGCGGACGAACGCACATAGACGTCCTCACCCTCCTCCTGCGACAGAAAGCCGAAGCCCTTTTCGACGTCGTACCACTTCACCTTGCCGGTCGGCACCGCGTTCACCCGCTCATCACTTGGAGTGCAGTTGGTTGCACTTGGTATTGGTTGCACTTGGTATGCAAAACAGCGCGCCCCACCTCTGGTGCGGGACGCGCAGTGCCCACAGTCTACCTTGCAGACACCCCCTCCGGCATTCGGGTTTCCAGGCACTATCGTTGCTGGTGTGGCCCACGAATCGACTCCTTCGAGCACTCCTCACACACCCCGGAGGGGCGACGGACTCCTGCGGGTCGCACTCGCTCTCTTCGCGATCGGCTTCGTCGCGATCGTGGCGATCTTCCTGACCCCGGTGCTGTCCGATTCCGAACCGGGTCTCGTTCTGTACCTCGTCGCCCTTGCCTGCCCGATCGGATTCCTGCTCGGAATCGTGACGGCGCTGAGGCAGGGCAGACGCTCGCGCTGACACACCCGACCACCGGGCATTCCCGACCACCGGGCATTCCCAACCACCGAGGGGACGATCATGAGAATTCTGCTCAATATCATCTGGCTGGTCTTCGGCGGTCTGTGGCTGGCGCTGGGGTACTTCGTCGCCGGAATCCTGTGCTGCATCCTGATCATCACGATCCCGTTCGGCATCGCGTCGTTCCGGGTCGGCGTCTACGCGCTGTGGCCGTTCGGGAAGACCGTGATCGACAAGCCGACGGCCGGTGTCGCCTCCCTGATCGGCAATGTCATCTGGTTCGTCATCGCAGGTCTGTGGCTCGCGATCGGACATGTCGTCACGGCCGTCGCCATGGCGATCACGATCATCGGGATCCCTCTCGCCGTCGCGAACATCAAGATGATTCCCATCTCGCTGATGCCCCTCGGCAAGGACATCGTCGACGCACCGCGGTGATGTGAGCTTACTCACATAACGGCCCGGTAACGGAAGGGCAACGGGACGGCGATAGCCACGTCTCGTCGCCACTAGCTGGGAAGAGTCCCGGCGCGCCCAATGAGGCCCCGCAACAGGCGAAGACACTCCGCGTTATCAAATGGTGACACCTCGGCCTCGGCCCGTTACCGTCGTCACCGGCCGAGGAAACATCGGCCACATCCGGCCCGCCGCGCCAAACCTCGTCCCGCGGGTACCGGAGTCCCGACGAAGCATTCCAGGGACGAGGACGGGGGACCCAAAGTCCTCCAGGGAACGCAAGTTTCCAGACGGACACCGGTCCGAATGTGCCTCGCACAGTCGGATCTTGGGGTGAAGCCAGACCCTCTCCAGCCAGGAGAGGCGAGGCCGGGCGACCTCTCA
>NZ_JBHUSF010000615.1:0-1726 GCF_042673295.1 Rhodococcus sp. NPDC057014 | reverse complement strand
TGTCAAGGAAGCCGGAATCAGCGTCCTCACCGGAGGCACGGAAGTGCACCTCGTCCTCGTCGACCTCCGGGACGCCGACATCGACGGGCAGCAGGCCGAGGACCGCCTCGACGCGATCGGAATCACCGTCAACCGCAACGCCGTTCCGTTCGACCCGCGGCCGCCGATGGTGACGTCCGGCCTGCGCATCGGCACGCCGGCACTCGCGGCGCGCGGTTTCGGCCGGGACGACATCGTGACGGTCGCCGACCTGATCGCCCGGGCCCTCGTCGCCGCCGAAGGTGCCGACACGTCGGCACTCGCGGCCCAGGTGCGTGCGCTCGCCGACAAATACCCTCTCTACCCGGAGCTGTAGGGATGACCATCAGCGTCTTCGACCTCTTCTCCGTCGGCATCGGCCCCTCCAGTTCACACACGGTCGGGCCGATGCGGGCGGCGGGGACGTTCGTCGACGACCTCGGCGCACTCGGCTACCTCGGGGACGTCGCCGGTGTCCGTGTCGACCTGTACGGTTCGCTGGCGGCAACCGGCGCGGGGCACGGAACCATGTCGGCGATCCTCCTCGGTCTCGAGGGGTATCGGCCGGAGACCATCGCCACCGACGAGATGGAGACGCGGCTCGCTGCGGTGCGAGCGAGTCGGCGGATCCGCGTCGCCGGAACGGTCGACATCCCGCTCGCCGAGGACGAGATGGTGCTGCATCCGTTGACGGTGCTGGATTTTCACCCCAACGGCATGACGCTCACCGCCACCGGGGTGGACGGTCGCGAACTGCACGCGCAGACGTACTTCTCGATCGGCGGCGGCTTCGTGGTCACCGGCACCGAACCGGCGATGTCGGTCGGCGCCGGCGCGAACGCGCTGTCGTTCGGGTCGGCTCGCGAATTGCTCGAACTCAGCGAGCACTACGGACTCGGCATCAGCGAGGTGATGCTCGAGCACGAACGGGCCCTCCGGCCCGAGTCGGAGGTCCGGGCGCGACTGCTGCACATCCGGGACGTGATGGTCGAGTGTCAGCAACGCGGCATCAGCCGGGACGGGTATCTGCCCGGCAATCTGCAGGTGCTCCGGCGCGCCCGCGGCTGGTACGAGCGACTGAACGCGGAAGACCCGCACCGTGATCCCGCGTTCGCCGAGGACTGGGTGAATCTGGTGGCCCTCGCCGTCAACGAGGAGAACGCGTCCGGGGGGCGGATCGTGACCGCCCCCACCAACGGCGCGGCCGGCATCATCCCGGCGGTGCTGCACTTCGCGCTGCGCTACACCCCGGCGGGGAAGGCGGATCCGGACGGTACGTCGGTGCGATTCCTGTTGGCGGCGGGCGCGATCGGATCCCTGTACAAGGAGCGGGCCTCGATCTCCGGGGCCGAGGTGGGCTGCCAGGGCGAGGTCGGCTCCGCGGCGTCGATGGCCGCCGCCGGTCTCGCCGAGATCCTCGGCGGCACCCCCGCGCAAGTGGAGAACTCGGCGGAGATCGCGATGGAACACAGTCTCGGTCTGACGTGCGATCCCATCGGGGGGCTGGTGCAGATTCCGTGCATCGAGCGCAACGCCATCTCGGCGGGCAAGGCGATCAACGCCGCCCGGATGGCACTGCGCGGCGACGGCACCCACCGCGTCAGCCTCGATCAGGTGATCGAGACGATGCGGGCCACCGGCGCCGACATGAGCTCGAAGTACAAGGAGACGTCCACCGGCGGTCTGGCCGTCAATGTGTCGGTGAACC
>NZ_JBHUSF010000614.1:0-1726 GCF_042673295.1 Rhodococcus sp. NPDC057014 | reverse complement strand
GGTGACTGTCGCTAGGCTGACGTCCATGAGCACTGCTGAAGAGCCGCTGACAGCGGGCCGGGACGGGCTGTTGTCGTTGCTCCGCAACGGGCAGCTGCCCTCGCGCGGGGCCAAGGCCCCGCAGCGGGAGCGGTACCAGCGGATCGTCGCCGCGGCGATGGAACTCGCGTCCGAGGGCGGGTACGACGCCGTGCAGATGCGGGCCATCGCGGATCGGGCGGGCGTCGCGCTGGGCACCGTGTACCGGTACTTCCCGTCGAAGAACCACATGCTGGTGATGGGCCTGCTGATGGTGTTCGAGGGCATGCGGTCCCGGTTCGAGAACGTCACAATCCCCGGCGACACCCCGTCGGAGCGGATCCTGTTCGTGCTCCGGAAGAACACCGAGGTCCTCGAGAAGGACCGGCCGCGGTACGAGGCCCTCGTGCGTGCGTTCATGTTCGCGGACGCGTCGGCGTCGGCCGAACTGGATGCGTTCGGCGCCCTGATGACGGAGATGTTCGCCAAGACCATCGGGGTCGAGCAGATCTCCGACGACCAGTTGAACGCAATCCGCGTGATCGGCGACGTCTGGATGTCCAGCCTGGTGTCCTGGGTGGCCGGCCGCATCTCGGTGGACGAGGTGATGGCGCACCTCGGGCTCGCGGTCCGTCTCGTGTTCCGCCGCCTCGGCGGCTAGCTCCTCAGCCGACGCGGCCGAAGTAGGCGTCGCGGATCACCGCCCTGTCGTCGATCGCGCCCGCATCCGCGTCCATGACGACGCGTCCGACGTCGAGGACGGTGACGTGATCGGCCACGCTCATCGCGGCGTCGACGGCCTGCTCGACGAGGAGCACCGCCATCCCGGCCTCCTTGAGGGTGCTGACGCGTTCCATGACTTCGCCGACGATCACGGGCGCCAGTCCGCCGGACGGCTCGTCGAGCAGTAGCAGGGTCGGTTTCGCCATCAGCGCCTGACCGATCGCCAGCATCTGCTGCTGCCCGCCGGACATCGCACCGGCGAGCAGGCCGCGTTTCGCGCCGAGGACGGGGAACAGGTCGTAGATGCGTTCCACCTCTTCGCGTACGGCCGATCGTCGCATCCTGCGGACGTACCCGCCGAGAATCAGGTTCTGTTCCACGGTCTGCCGGTGGAACACCCGCTTCCCCTCCTGCACGTACGCCATTCCCTGACGGACCCGCCGGTGCGGCGCCACCTTCGCGATGTCGCGGCCGTCGAACTCGATCGTCCCGGCGGACACCCTGTTCAGCCCCGAGATGGCACGCAGCGTGCTGGTCTTCCCCGCACCGTTCCGGCCGAGCAGTGCGGTGACCTTGCCGGGCCACACGTCGAGCGAGACGTCCCACACCACCCGGAGGTCGCCGTATCCGGATTGCACGTTCCGCAGACTCAGCAGCGGTGTCGTCGCCTGCTCGCTCATGAGGTCGCCTCTCCGGCCAGTTCCGTGTCCTCGACGACGCCGAGGTATTCGCTGAGTACGCGAGGGTTGTGTTCGATTTCGGACGGCGGACCTTCGGCGATCACGCGGCCCTGGGCGAGCACGACGATGGTGTCGGCGAGCGCCAGCACCAGACGGAAGTTGTGCTCGACCAGCACGATCGTGCAGCCGGCGTCGCGAAGGTGCCGGATCAGGCCGGCGAGGCGTTCCACTTCGTCCTCGTCGAGACCCGACGCGACCTCGTCGAGCAGCAGGACCCGCGGTTCGGCGACCACCGACCTGGCGAC
>NZ_JBHUSF010000613.1:0-1777 GCF_042673295.1 Rhodococcus sp. NPDC057014 | reverse complement strand
GATTTCGGCCTAGTGGGCGTCGCGGTACGGTCTCATGCGCGGCCGGCGCGGAGCCGTTCGGCGACCTCGATGGCGTCACCTTCGGGTGCGGTGGAGTCGGCGCCCGGCTTTGCGATCACCAGGTAGAGGAACCCGGCGACGGTGATGATGGAGAACCCGATCAGTGCGATCCAGCGGTCGACGAACGGTAGGCTCTCGTCGCCGCTGGGCCGGGCCAGGATGATCATGGCGACGATGCCGTAGACCAGGGCGGCGACGTTGACGGCGAGGCCCAATTTGCCCAGGGTCCACGGTCCGCCGGGCTTCCAGCCCTTGAATCGCATCCGCAGTGCGGCCAGGACCACCATCTGGAAGGCGAAGTAGGCGGCGATGACCTGGAATGCGGCGATCCGGAACAGGGAGTCGGGGAAGAAGTACACGAAGACGGTGAGCAGCACCGGTGCAACGTTGATGCCCAGCAGGGCGTTGACCGGGATGTGGCTCGAGGAGGTGCGGGCGAAGAAGTGGCTGCCGGGGAACATGTCGTCGCGGGCGAACGAGTACACCAGGCGGCTGACGGCGGTCTGCTGGCCCATCACACCGGCCAGGAACGAGGTCAGTGCGATGACGAGGAACGCCTTGGATCCGACCGTGCCGAGGCTGCCCTGCAGGATCGTCGGGATGGGGTTGGCGTCCTCCCCGGCCACGACGGCCGCCAGATCCGGGCAGGCGAGGACGAATCCGGAGAAGGCGAGCAGGGCGGCGCCGCCGCCGACGAGAACCGTCAACGCCATCGCGCGAGGAATGGCGCGGGCCGGGTTGGGGGTCTCCTCGGCGACCTCGCCGCAGGCCTCGAAGCCGTAGAACATGTACAGGCCCACCAGTGATGCTCCGATGAAGGCGTAGATGTAACTCTGCCCGCCACCGGCGCCCATGGTGTCGAAGAAGACCGAAAAGGGTTGCTTGCGCTCGAAGATCAGCAGGTACAGGCCGATCGCGACGACGCCGATGAGTTCGGCGGTCAGGCCGACGACGGAGATCCGGGCGAGGGTCTTGGTGCCGGTGAGGTTGAACAGCAGGCAGACGGTCAGCACCGACAGGGTGATGATCAGTTTCTGCAGCCCGGTGGCCGAGACCGACGGCTCGTCCGCGGTGCCGAACAGCAGACTTGCGATGAAGTCGGAGCTGAACATGGCGGTGGTGGTGATGCCGATGGTGATGGCACAGATGTAGACCCACGACATCAGCCAGGCATACTGGCCGTTCCAGAGCCGGCGCGCCCATTGATACAGGCCGCCCGCGAGCGGGAACTGGGAGACGACCTCACCGAAGACCAGGGCGACCAGAAGTTGGCCGAAGCCGACGATGAAAATCCAGAACACCGCCGGCGGTCCGGCAGTGGAGATTCCCAGCGCGAAGATCGAGACCACGCCGACCATCGGGGACAAGTAGATGAAGCCGAGGGCGAAGTTCGCCCACAGGTTCATCTTGCGCTCGAACTTCGGTTCGTAACCGAGGGCGCGGAGATGCTCGTCATCTCCATGGGGGGCGACTTCGCGGCTGTTACCCGTATCGCGCGTCTCTAGCATGTTTCCTCCGGGGATGGGGACCGACCGAGTGAATCGAAGATCGACGCAGTATGCGGATCGACTTCAACTCGACCTCTCAGTGATGCATGTCACTGTGCCATTAAGGTTAATTCACCTAGCCATTTTTGGCAATACGTCACGGCAAACGTTGCGTGACCGGGGGTGGTGCTGCGAGAGAACGAGACTGCACGCCCCCCACATGTGGGGGG
>NZ_JBHUSF010000612.1:0-1782 GCF_042673295.1 Rhodococcus sp. NPDC057014 | reverse complement strand
GCAACTGCGCCTCGGTCAACCGCAGCGTGTCGACGTCCGCCGGATCACCGTCCGGCAACGCCCCCTGAGTTCTCTCCCCGTCCCCCATGCATCAAGACTAGGTCGAACACCAGTTCGAGTCAAGAGATTTCCCTTAATCCGGCTGTGCCAAAACGCATTCGGCACGGTGCGATCGCACTGGATGGGCAATTCGATTGTTTCGCACATACCGTTACGCGAACTGTTCAGCGCCCTGACAGCGGTCGATTCGGCGACTATTCCCGGTGCGACGAGCGATCCGCCCATTCCAGCGCGTCGCCGGAGGTCAAGGTCCTGTTCGCTCCGCGCTTCAGTTCGTCGCCCCCTTGGCCAGTGCAGCGAGCCTGTCGACAGAGGCCAGGAGCCTGTCCGACGTGGTGGTGTGGGCCGGGTCGAGACGCTTCGGGTCCGTCTGTTGCGACCAGTCATACGTATGGGCGAGATGAACGCCGGGCGCCTGGTGTCCCTGCTCCGACGGCATCCAGGCGATTCGGCGATCAGATCGAACACCACGGACGCCGGGCCGCGATCACCCGACCGGCGGTCATCACCGCAGCAATCTCGCTCTCCTCGTTGATAACTCGATAACCCACGAACCGTGCCAGGTCGGGTGACGGGAGGGGAGGGCTGACAGTACCTGGATCCGCCGGCGGGGTGGGAGAACACTCGACTGTGGCTTCAGCTTCTTCACGTGGCACCGACGCGGGACAGCCACATCGTGCCGCGGTGGGGAAGCACCCCGGTAAGGCGCCCCCGGCGCCGGAAAGGAAGGCACCCAATGGCTGATTCAGACGAGGCCGAGGCCGCGTTCGACAACTTCGTGTCCCTGTGAACCACCGGCACGACCGCCGGACGGCGCGCCCCGCTTCTGCGGCGCCCCGACGAGGTCGGGCTGCAGTACGAGGACGTGACTTTCCCGTCCACGGACGGCGTTCCACTCGAGGGATGGTTCATTCCCGCCGACTCCGACAAGCTCGTCATTCACAACCACTTCCTGCCGGGCAACCGGTACGGATACCCCGGCCATTTGCCGGAGTTCGGTGGTTTCGGAGGGTTCGAAATCAATTTCCTGCCCGAGTACAAGGCGCTGCACGACGCCGGCTACAACATCCTGGCTTACGACATCCGCAACCACGGCATGAGCGGACAGGGCAACGGCGGCATCGTCGGCATCGGCTTGCTGGAGTACCGCGATGTCATCGGATCACTGCGCTACGCGGCGGCACGGCCGGACACGAAGAACATGAAGAAAGTTCTGCTGTCGGTCTGCCTCGGCGCAGACTCCACCGCGGTGGCCTGGTCCAAACACCCGGAAGAGTTCTCCGAGATTCAGGCGATGGTCATGCTGCAACCGGTATCCGCCCGGTACGTCGTCGAAGAGTTCGTCAAGGGCATCGGCATGGCCGACGGCTACGAGAAGTTCGACAAGGCTGTACACGAGCGAACCGGCTTCCACCTCGCTGAGCAGTCACCGCTCGAGCACGTCGAGGCCGTCACGGTGCCCACGCTCGTCGCGCAGGTCCACAACGACGTCATGACACGCCCCGAGGACGTCCAGTCGATCTACGACCGACTGCCGGTGGAGGACAAGGAGCTGTACTGGATCGAGGGCACGGACCGTCGGTTCGACGGGTACAACTTCTTCGGCGTCCACCCGGAGCTGCCGATCAACTGGTTCGACAAGCACATCGCTTAGCACTGCCGCCCGATCAGCCGCCGAGGCGGGACGGGCGCCACCGGACGGGACGCTACGCTGGCCGCGCC
>NZ_JBHUSF010000611.1:0-1786 GCF_042673295.1 Rhodococcus sp. NPDC057014 | reverse complement strand
GAAACCTGCTGCGGCACCCGGCTTCGTGTGTGGCCGGAGCTGTCGGTGCGTGGGGTCAGGGGACCTGACGGACCGCGCCCTTGTCGGCGGACGTCGCCAGCGCGGCGTACGCGCGCAGGGCCGTCGTGACGGTCCGTTCGCGGTTCACCGGCTGCCACGGACGCTCGGACGACTCCATCTTCGCCCGGCGCTCGGCGAGCACCGCGTCGTCGACGAGGAGCCTCAGGGTGCGGGTCGCGATGTCGATGAGGATCTGGTCGCCGTCCTCCACGAGGCCGATGGCGCCGCCGCTGGCGGCTTCGGGGGAGATGTGGCCGATGGACAGTCCCGAGGAGCCGCCGGAGAAGCGGCCGTCGGTGATCAGCGCGCACTTCTTGCCGAGGCCGGAGCCCTTGAGGAATGCGGTGGGGTGCAGCATCTCCTGCATGCCCGGGCCGCCCGCAGGGCCCTCGTAGCGGACGACGAGGACCTCACCGGGCTGGATCTTCTTGCCGAGGATCACCGACACCGCCTCTTCCTGCGACTCCACGACGCGCGCGGGTCCCTGGAAGTGGAACAGGTCTTCGTCGATGCCTGCCGTCTTGATGACCGCGCCGTCGACGGCGATGTTGCCGCGCAGCACGGCCAGGCCGCCCTCGACCGTGTGCTTGTGCTCGAAATCGCGGATGCAGCCGTTCGCGGCGTCCGTGTCGAGCGACGACCAGCGGTTGTTCGTCGAGAACGGCTCGGTGGTGCGGACACCGCCGGGCGCCGCGTGGAACAGTTCGACGGCCTCGTCGGATGCCTTGCCGGACCGGATGTCCCACGTGTCGAGCCACTCGTCGAAGCTCTTCGTGTGCACGGTGGAGACGTCGCTCTCGAGCAGTCCCGCGCGGCGGAGTTCGCCGAGGATCGCGGGGATTCCGCCGGCCCGGTGCACGTCCTCCATGTGGTAGTCCGAGTTGGGTGAGACCTTCGACAGGCACGGCACCTTGCGACTGATCTCGTCGATCTTGTCGAGGTCGAAGTCGTAGACCTCGCCCTCCTGCGCGGCCGCGAGGGTGTGCAGCACCGTGTTGGTGGAACCGCCCATCGCGACGTCCAGTGCCATCGCGTTGCGGAACGCGGCGGGTGTCGCGATGTTGCGGGGGAGGACGGAGTCGTCCTCGTCCCGGTAGTACCGCAGCGCGGCCTCGACGACGGTGGTTCCGGCGCGGGTGAACAGCGCGCGCCGGGCCTCGTGGGTGGCGAGTGTGGAACCGTTGCCCGGCAACGCCAGGCCGAGTGCCTCGGTGAGGCAGTTCATCGAATTCGCGGTGAACATGCCCGAGCACGACCCGCACGTCGGGCACGCGCTGCGCTCGACCTCGGCCAGTCCCTCCTCGTCGACGGCGTCGTTGGCGCTCGCCGAGATCGCCGTGATGAGGTCGGTCGGTGCCTGGGCGACACCGTTCACCACGACGGCCTTGCCCGCTTCCATCGGACCGCCCGAGACGAACACGGTGGGAACGTTCAAACGCAGTGCGGCATTGAGCATTCCGGGGGTGATCTTGTCGCAGTTGGAGATGCACACGAGTGCGTCGGCGGTGTGCGCGTTGACCATGTACTCGACGGAGTCGGCGATGATCTCCCGGCTGGGAAGGGAATACAGCATGCCGCCGTGTCCCATCGCGATGCCGTCGTCGACGGCGATCGTGTGGAATTCGCGAGGTACACCACCGGCGGCGCGGACGGCGTGGGGGACGATGTGGCCCACGGGGGTTTGGTGGGCGGGGCCGGGGAACAAAAGGGGGTGAGAGGTGGGGGT
>NZ_JBHUSF010000610.1:0-1791 GCF_042673295.1 Rhodococcus sp. NPDC057014 | reverse complement strand
AGTGCTGCGGCACATCGACGACGACTACCCGCTGTACGGCGTGCAGGCGTCCAACCTGTCGACATCCAAGCGGCCGCCGGAAACGCTCGAGGACATGGCCGCCGAATACATCGAGCACATGCGGACCGTGCAGCCGACGGGCCCGTACCACCTCCTCGGGTGGTCGCTGGGCGGCGTCGTCGCGCACGCCATCGCGGGCGCACTGCAGAACCAGGGTGAGGAGCTCGGCATGCTCGTCATGCTCGACTCCTTCCCGTCGGACGCGTGGGCGTCGATGCCGACGGAGCAGGACGCGCTCGCCGCTCTGCTCTACATGGTCGGCTACGACCCCGACCCGCTTCTCCGGGACGGTCTCGACCGGCAGCAGGTGATCGACATCCTGCGCGGCGAGGGCAGCGCGCTCGCCGGGATCAACGAGCACACACCGGCCGCGATGATCGACAACTTCGCGAACGCCGTGCGCCTCGAATCCGAACCCTCACAGATCGTCGTGGACTCCGACATGCTCTTCTTCACCGCGGCCAGGAATCCTGCGACCGCGGCGACGTACGACCTGTGGCGGCCCTACCTGACCGGCACCATCGTCAACCACGACCTCGACTGCGAGCACAAGGACATGACTCAGCCGCGTTGGATCGGCGAAGTCGGCTCCGCCGTGAACGAGGCCCTCGCCTCGTTCGGCTCGCCAACGAACCCCATCAACAAGGAACAGGGAGATCGATGAAAACGTCCGGAAGATACTGGCGTAGAGCCGGAATCGTGATGATGGCGGCAACCGCGCTGTTCGCGGGTGCCTGCAGTGAGTCGACGTCCGACTCGACCGACGCGGCGGGATCCGCCACCGGACAGGCCGACGCGTCGGCCTTCCCCGTGTCGATTCCGTCGGCGCTCGGCACCGCCGAGATCCCGGAGGTACCGGAACGCGTCGTCACGATCGGCTGGGGCAGCGAGGACGCGGCACTGTCGCTCGGCGTCGTGCCCGTCGCCGTGCAGAACATGAAGTCGGACACCGGAACCGACGACGGCCTGCTGCCGTGGTCGCGCGCGAAGCTCGAGGAACTCGACCCGAACGCGGAACCCGCGTTGCTGACGGCGTCGAGCAAGGAGATGCCGTACGAGCAGATCGCGGCTCTCGACCCCGATGTGATCCTGGCCGTGCACTCGGGTGTGAACCAGGAGCAGTTCGACAAGCTGTCGGCGATCGCCCCCACCGTGGCGTACCCGGAGCGTCGCTGGGCGACCAGCTGGGAAGACCAGATCACCACGGTCGGCAAGGCCCTCGGCCGGTCGGCACAGGCCGAGGCGCTGGTGACGCAGACGCAGGACACACTGGCGCAGGCGAAGTCGCAGCACCCCGAGTTCGCCGGCAAGACGGTGGCCTTCGGCAGCGGCACCGAGCCGGGGTCGTACAACTTCTACTTCGACACCGATCCTCGCCTGAAGATGCTGGCAAGCCTCGGTTTCACGGTCGACCCGCTCGCCCAGAAGTTGCGGGAGAGCAGTGACCAGACCAAGTTCGCCGCCCCGGTCAGCCTGGAACTGCTGCCCACGTACAACCCGGATGTGCTGCTCGCCTGGTACCTCTCGCCCGAACTGCAGAACGAGGTGCAGTCGAACCCGCTGTTCGCCGGGGTGAAGGCCGTGCGCGACAAGGCCTACGTGGGTCTGACCGATCCGCCGCTGGTGTTCGCGTCGAGCTCGCCGAACGTACTCAGCGTCCCGTGGCTGCTCGACAAGCTGCTCCCGCAGCTGTCGCAGGCCGCGAACAACGCTCAGGCCGGCTAGTTCCCG
>NZ_JBHUSF010000609.1:0-1800 GCF_042673295.1 Rhodococcus sp. NPDC057014 | reverse complement strand
GTCGTCGGCGGCGGCGTCGCGCGCCGCCCGGTCGAAGCGCAACTCGCCGTCCACAACCGGGGGCGGCACGTCCCGGGTCCGTGCGGCGGACACGCCCACGACAGCCGCAGCGGCGCCGGCAAGGGCGGCAGCGATCAACACGATTCGACGACTGGAGCGCATCAGATTCTCCCCGATGAATTCTACGGCCGGAGGGGCGATGTCCGCCGTCGGTCACGCGCCCGCCGGGGGCCGCGCCGCGTCGAGTCGCTGTAGCAGGGCGCGTGCGCCGTCGAGGAACAGTTCGAGTGCGTCGGGATACGCACTGCGGTCGGCGAGTCCCACCAGAAGTCCCGCGGTCGCCGCGATGTTCGGGTGGGTCTCAGCAGGCAGTTGCGTGTAGGACGACCGCCACAGTTCCCGGTCGGACTCGCGGACGTCGTCGGGTAGCGCGAGTTCGGCGCCGTCGAGTGCGGCGAACGCCAGCATCTGATCCACGAACGCGCGGTAGAGGCGGACGGCTGCACCGTCGGGAAAGCCCGCCTCACGCAGTATTCGGAGAATCGTGTCGACTACGGCTTGCTCGGAGGCGCGGCCGCTGACTCGGCTGGCCGACAGGACTGCCGCCTGCGGGTGGTCCAGATACGCCGCATGCGAACGTATTCCGAGTGCGTACAGGTCCCGCCACCAGTCCCCCGTGGGTTCCCACCCGTGAAACGACCGGCCGATCAGCTCGTCGGCGATCGCCAACGTCAGGTCGTCGATGCCGCGAAAGTACCGGTACAGGGTGCTCGGGTCGGCCCCCAGCGCAGCCCCGAGACGGCGAGCGGACAACCCTGCGCTGCCGTGATGCCGGAGTAACCGCAGCGCCGTCTCGATGATCGCCTGCTCCGAGAGAACCACACCCTGCTTCGTCGGCCTACGCCTCCTCCTGGGCGAGTCCGAGACCATCTGCTTCGCCAATTCCGGGGCTCCTCCCCTCGCATCTGCCTTATGCCAACACCGTTGACCGTGTCGACACCGACAGTGTTGCATGTCACAGGCAGGGAGCGAAAGCCCAGGCACCGGGCATGACAAGTCCGGATCGGCGCGTGGCATCGCACCCTCCCCACCCTTCGAGCGAAAGCGACGCAGATGGCAACAGTGAACGACGGCGCAGCCGGCGCGCCCAGGGCGACGGCCTTCCGCAAATCCCTCGGGGTCATGGACGGCATTGCGATCGCCGCCTCGAGTACCGCGGCGACAACCAGCATCGGTGTCGGATTGGGAGTCGTCGCCGCCGTGGTCGGTCTCCAGATGCCGGTGGTGCTGTTGCTGGCGTTCGTCCCCATTCTGGGAATTGCCAGCGGATATGCCCGGCTCAACCGGGTCGAACCCAACTGCGGCAACAGCTACGTCTGGGTGGGCCGCAGCCTCAGCCCGTGGCTGGGCTTCCTGACCGGCTGGATGGCCATCGTCGCCGTCGTCGTGTTCATGGCCTACACCACCGCGATCGCCGGGTCCGCGATCCTGCAGCTCGGCGGCATGGCCGGCGTGCACAGTATCGCCGGACTCCCCCTCGATCCCGATTCCACACTGCAGTCGACGTTGCTGGGACTCACGATCCTGGGAGCGGTGACGTTCACCGCCGTCCGCGGCGTCGCGGTCGCGGCGCGACTGCAGAAATACCTCCTCGTCTTCGAGTACGTCGTGCTGATCGGTTTCTGCGCGTACGGGCTGTTCGCCGGGAGCCAGCCGTTCTCGCTCTCCTGGTTCAACCCCTTCGCGATTCCGTCGTTCGCCGTGCTGGCGCAGGGCATGGTGATCGCGGTCTTCTTCTAC
>NZ_JBHUSF010000608.1:0-1800 GCF_042673295.1 Rhodococcus sp. NPDC057014 | reverse complement strand
GGGTCGACGCTTCCTCGTCGACCCGCACCAAGTCCTAGTGATGACGGCAATGCCGACGGTGCTCTGTTGCCGGGCGTGGAACGATCGCAAAGACCTGCTTGATCCGTCCGGCACTGAACCACGGCAACAGAATTGTCGCTTCCTCTGTACTACCGCACTCAGCTTGCCCGCTCGAAGCCGGCGCCGTGCCGCGCGGATCCACGACTCTTTCGCCCCGTTCGTGCCCAACGGAACACGACCATCCCTGCGAGCACAATGAGGATTGAGACCGGCGCCGCCCAGGTCATGTAGCTCGCCACTCCCGGCTGTGGATGAACGATCGCGTTCACGTACACCCAGGTAAAACCGGCAGCTCCGACTGCCGCTGACAGGATGACTCCGACGGTCAATTCCTTTGTTCTCGCCAGGAAGATTGTGCCGCCGACAGCGATCAAGATGTACGGAAGGACCCACATGTAGGGGAAGAGGGTGGCTACCGCGGTATAGATCTGGAGTGTGCTCCCACCTGTGACGGCTGCCAGGATCGTGGGGAACAGGAAGGTCAGAACAGCGATGGCGACGATCGCTGTCACGGGGGTGTGCGTGCGCGGACTCACCTTGCCGAGGGTGCTGGGAAGAAGCCCGTCGGTTGCCATAGTCGCGAGCACACGTGGCGCGTAGTTCATGAATCCGATGAGGACAGCCAAACATGTCAACACCAGCGCAAGGTCAGCGATCCCCCCGAGGAAACTGAGCCCAGCATGATCGGCGAGTGCGGCGATCGGCGACTCGCCGGCCGTCATGGCACTCTGAACCTCATCGGTTGCGAGCGCCGGAACCGACAGAACCGTCGCAACGAGGCCGATACCACCCACGATCAGTGGAACAGCAATGATGACCCGGGGAACGGTTCGTTTGGGATCTGCAGTTTCGGCGGCGGTCGCGGCGCTCGCCTCGATACCCACCAGGAAGGTCGCGGTCAGAACCACACCCATCGTGAAGCCGGTGAAAGTGAAGTCTTCGAACGAGAATTGGCTCTTCAAGTCGAAGTCGCCGCTGAAGAGGTTAGCCAACAGAATCAACGCGACGACCGGTGCGGTGATGGCCATCAGGCCGATGCTGAGGCGCGCGGAGGTGTCCAGTCCCCGATAGGCGAGAACGGCCGCTCCGAGAAGGGCTACCGCGAAGATCATGATCTGTCCGGGCAGCTCGTTCGCACCGGAGACTCCAAACGACGTGCTGAGCAAGCTACCGGTGTACAACGCGAGGGCACCCAATGCGGCCATCATTCCGACGACATAGCCCACCGCGAGTGAGGCGCCCGAGACGAGTTTCGGGAATGGGCCGAGTGCATGCCCGATGTACGAGTAGAGGGCGCCGGATACGACGAACCGGGATGCGAACGGCGCGATAGTCACAGAGACGCACGCCATGATCACTGCGCCGACCAGGACCGAGAGCCACGCCGACGAGCCTGACACGCTCATCACGAACGCCCCGACAGTCGCAGCAGTTAAGACCGGGCTGAAAACAACTACTGCGAGCCCAAGAGCTTTTCTCCCGCTCAGGGTTCCCTCTTCCAGTCCTGTCACTTCATTGACTGGGTGATCTCCGGGATTCATCTCGGTCATCTAAATCTCCCGTTCGGGGTAGCTGGGGTGCGGTGGTCCAACTATCGGCCTCGGCGGGACGTTGCACCATATACATCAGTTGAGAAAGCGCTCGTGGTTCTTGTCCCTCGACGAACAACGTTGAACGTTGGTATCGACGATCGATTCGTTCTCGATACGCCGAACCGGCGGCTCCGCGCGAGTGTACGTG
>NZ_JBHUSF010000607.1:0-1821 GCF_042673295.1 Rhodococcus sp. NPDC057014 | reverse complement strand
CATGCATTGCATGCGCCCGCAGTCGTCGTGTGTTCGGGGGTGATTCCGAGAGTGTCAGTCCATCTCGGGGCCGAGGCTGATGCCGCGGGAGGCCAGCCAGGGCAGGGGATCGATCTTGTTCTCGCCGGCGAGGTGCACCTCGAAGTGCAGGTGCGGGCCGGTGGAGAAACCACGGTTGCCGACGGTCGCGATCTGGTCGCCCGCCATGACCTTCTGGCCGACCGTGACGGTGGAGGTGTTGATGTGGCCGTAGACGGTGATGGTGCCGTCGGCGTGCTTGAGGCGGACCCACATACCGAACCCGGATGCCGGACCGGAGTCGATGACCTCGCCGTCGGCGACGGCCACGATGGGGGTGCCGATGGGGGCGGCGATGTCGACGCCCGCGTGGAGGGTGCCCCAGCGGCTTCCGAAGTTGGAGGTGAACGTTCCCACGGCGGGGAGGACGAACAGGGGGCGGCGGGCCGCGGCTTCGCGGGCGGCGCGCTCTTCGCTGAAACGCTGTCCCTTGGCGAGCAGGTTGCTGAACTGCGACAGGTCGGTCGGGTTCGCGATGTTGAGGACCTGCGGGGCGTTCGAATCTGCGGTGGCCGTGTCGGCGACCGTCGAGTACTGCGCGGCCTGCGGTTCCGCGGTGGTTCCGATGGTGCTCGACTCGTCACTGGCGAGGGCGACCTCGGAGTGATCGGAGGAGCTGGAGGATCCGCTGGTGACTGCGGCCTGGCCTGCGGCGACTACGGCGCCTGCTGCGACCGCGAGTACTGCGGCGCGACCTTTGAGGGCCGAGGGGGGAGTCGGGAGGCGGTGGGCTCCGCGGCGGGAGTGGGAGGGCGTGCCCTCGAAGGACTCGGAACCGCTGCGGGGGATGAAGCCGGGGATCTCGGACTCGGTGTCGACGGTCTCGACTCCGTTGCCGGGGTCGACGCTGTCGTGGGTGGAGCGTGTGGACTGCGAATTGCGGAAGAACATGCTGGAAATCTCAGAACTATCGGTCTCGGGATACTGCTCGACCGACTGTGGGGGATACGTGGGCGCGACTTCGTCCTTGTGACCCCGCAACTCGTCATCGTGGTGACTCACAAAACGGCTGGCCGTGAACTGGCTGCGATGGTGCATACGCCCGTCCGTCCTCCTGCTCGTGACCTGCCTGTGACTTAGACCTTGGCGACGGTAACGAAACGGTTGCGATGCGCGCAACCTGTAACGGAGAGGAACGGCTACATGTGATCGGCATCACAAACTGAGCTGGGGAAATGTCGAACTCGCTTTTCGTCTCGGTTCAATCTCGCCGCTGCGCACGCGTGTCACAACCCGGGGGAGGCGGTGGGTAGGCGCTAGCGTCGGCCTGTGGCGTCATCAACTCGATCCCCGGACGGGCGCAGGGCCGAGCCCGAACGCATTCCGTCGTCCGGTGGCACCGGTGTGGCGGTCGTCGACGAACCCGATCCCCTCCGCGCGCGGAGGGGAACCGTGCTCGCGGTTCTGCTGAGCCTCGTCGGAGGTCTGGGGGTGGCGTCGGCGCCCGTCCTGCAGGCCGTCCGCGCGGTCGACGGGGCGGCAGCGCCGTCCGCGATCGGTGCGGCCGCGGTGTGGGCCGCCGTCTTCGCCGTCGCGGCACCGGTTCTGGCCGTTCCCGCGGTTCTCGCCCGGAACACCGCGATGGCGGGGGCGTTGCTGGCCGGTGCAGGCGCCGTGTCCGTCGGCGCCGCCGTCCTCGACACGCAGCTGTGGTCGGATGCCATCGACGCCAATCGGCTCGAATTGTTCCGGCCCGACACGGCGGCCGAATTGGCCGCCGGGACCGGCGCCTACGCCGCTGTC
>NZ_JBHUSF010000606.1:0-1829 GCF_042673295.1 Rhodococcus sp. NPDC057014 | reverse complement strand
CCACCGGCCGGCCGAAGGGGGTGATGCTCACCCACCGCAACCTGGTCGCGAACGTGTGTCAGATCGACCCGCGGATGGGCATCGGCGCCGACGACAAACTCCTCGCCGTGTTGCCGTTCTTCCACATCTACGGGATGACGGTGCTGCTCAACGCGGCCCTGTTCAACCGGGCCGCCCTGGTGACGATGCCGAAGTTCGACCTCGTCGAGTTCCTGTCGATCGTGTCCGGGCAGCGGTGCACGTATGTGTTCATTGCGCCGCCGGTCGCGGTGGCGTTGGCCAAGCACCCGCTGGTCGACGACTACGACCTGTCGAGTGTGCATTCGGTGTTCTCCGGTGCCGCCCCGCTGGATCAGGAACTGGGCAGGGCCGTCGCCACCCGGCTCGGCTGCCGGGTGCGGCAGGGGTACGGGATGTCGGAGATGAGCCCGGTCTCGCACGCGATCCCGTTCGACCGCGACGACATCGCCCTCGACTCGGTCGGCCCGACGATCGCGAACATGGAATGCAAACTCGTCGACCCCGCCACCGGGCAGGAGGTCGACTACCCGGCCGTGGGGGTCAGCGCGCCTGGGGAGTTGTGGTGCAAGGGCCCGAACATCATGGCCGGGTACCTGGGCAACGAGGCGGCGACCGCGGACACCCTGGACGCGGACGGGTTCCTGCACACCGGGGACATCGCGACCGTCGACGCCGAGGGGGTGGTGACGATCGTGGACCGGATGAAGGAGTTGATCAAGTACAAGGGGTATCAGGTGCCGCCGGCGGAGTTGGAGGCGTTGCTGCTGACGCACCCGCAGATCGCCGACGCTGCCGTCATCGGGGTCCTCGACGACGAGGGTGAGGAGGTGCCGAAGGCGTTCGTCGTCGCCCAACCGGGTGCCGAGGATCTGGACGAGGCGGCGGTGATCGCGTTCGTCGCCGACCGGGTCTCCCCGCACAAGAAGGTCCGCAGGGTCGAGTTCATCGACCTCGTCCCCAAGTCCGCCGCAGGCAAAATCCTCCGCAAGGACCTCCGGGCCGGCGAGGCCCGCCGGACCTGACGGCAGGGGTTCACGGCGCGAGGGTTCCGGCAGGCATGCCAGGATGAACGGCATGAGTACCGGAACCCTTGTGCTGCTCCGCCACGGCGAGAGCGAATGGAATGCGCTCAACTTGTTCACCGGCTGGGTGGACGTCCACCTGACCGATAAGGGCATCGCCGAGGGCAAGCGCGCCGGCGAACTGCTGCTCGAGCACGACCTGCTCCCCGACGTGCTGTACACGTCCCTGCTGCGCCGCGCCATCAGCACCGCCAACATCGCGCTCGACACGGCGGACCGGCACTGGATTCCCGTCATCCGCGACTGGCGTCTCAACGAGCGCCACTACGGCGCCCTGCAGGGACGCAACAAGGCGCAGGTGAAGGACAAGTACGGCGACGAGCAGTTCATGCTGTGGCGCCGCAGTTACGACACCCCGCCGCCGACGATCGAGCCGGGCAGCGAGTACAGCCAGGACACCGACCCCCGCTACGCGAACCTCGACGAGGTCCCGCTCACGGAGTGCCTGAAGGACGTCGTCGTCCGTCTGATCCCGTACTGGGAAGACACCATCTCGGCCGATCTGAAGGCCGGCAAGACCGTCCTGATCACCGCGCACGGCAACTCGCTGCGCGCCCTCGTCAAGCACCTCGACGGAATCTCCGACGAGGACATCGCCGGGCTGAACATCCCCACGGGCATCCCGCTGCGCTACTGGCCTCGGGTTCGAGCGCGACGATCCTCGGGGCGACCAGCGCGACCGCGGGATCGCTGAAGTGGCCGAGCATGACCTCGATCCACCCGGTG
>NZ_JBHUSF010000605.1:0-1850 GCF_042673295.1 Rhodococcus sp. NPDC057014 | reverse complement strand
CCCCCGATCGGGAGTGCGGCGCAGTCGTTTTTGCCGGATCGGTGCCTGCCGAGGGTCAGCGCTGGACGAGTTCCGGGATGTTCTCCTCCTCCGGCGGGGCGGCCTGGGCCTGGGCGGCGAGCTTCTGCCCGAGGACGGACTTGCGGCGGCCGTAGGCGAGGTAGACGACGACTCCGAGGGCCATCCAGACGAGGAATCGGAGCCAGGTCTCGACGGACAGGTTCAGCATGAGCCATCCGCAGGCCAGGACGGCGAGGATGGGGACGAGCGGGACCAGCGGAACGCGGAATCCGCGGGGCAGGTCGGGGCGGGTGCGGCGCAGGATGATCACGCCGATGCAGACGAGCACGAACGCGAAGAGGGTGCCGATGTTCACCATTTCCTCGAGGGTGCCCATCGGGAAGAAGGCGGCGAGCACGGCGACGACGGCGCCGACGAACAGGGTGATGCGGACCGGGGTGCCCTTCTTGCCGGTCTTGGCGAGTCCGCGGGGGACGAGTCCGTCGCGGGACATGGCGAACAGGACGCGGGTCTGGCCGAGCATCATCACCATCACGACGGTGGTCAGGCCTGCGAGTCCGCCGAAGTTGATGGCGGTCTGCGCCCAGGTGATGCCGTGTGCCTCGAAGGCGGTCGCCAGGGTGGCGCTGCTGTCGCCGACGAGCGGGCTGCCGGTCTCGAGGTCGGTGTACTTGACCATGCCGGTGAGTACGAGGGTGACCGCGACGTAGAGCACGGTGACGATGGCGAGGGAGCCGAGAATGCCGCGGGGGAGCGCCTTCTGCGGGTCCTTGGTCTCCTCGGCGGTGGTGGCGACGACGTCGAATCCGATGAACGCGAAGAACACGAGGCTCGCGGCGGCGAGGAGGCCGTACCAGCCGTAGCTGCTGCCGTCCGCTCCGGAGAGGAAGGAGAAGAGGCTCTGGTGCACACCCTGTGCGGTGCTTTCGTTGCCCTCGGCCGGCGGGATGTAGGGGGCGTAGTTCTCCTTCTTGATGTAGAAGACGCCGACGGTGATGACGAGGAGGACGACGGCGATCTTGATGGCCGTGATCACGGCGGACACGCGGGAGGACACCTTGGTCCCGATCGCGAGCACGAGGGTGATGCCGCCGACGATGATCAGCGAGCCCCAGTCGAAGTCGACGGGCCCGAGGTGGGCGGTGGTGGATCCGCTGAATCCGAGGACGTTGCCCAGGTACAGCGACCAGCCCTTGGAGACGACGGCCGCCGCGAGGGCGAATTCGAGGATGAGGTCCCAGCCGATGATCCAGGCGACGAACTCGCCGAAGGTGGCGTAGGAGAACGTGTACGCGCTGCCCGCGACGGGCACGGTGGAGGCGAACTCGGCGTAGCAGAGGGCGGCCAGGCCGCACGCGATGGCGGCGAGGACGAAGGCGAGCGAGATGGACGGCCCGGCGACGTTGCCTGCGGTCCGGGCGGTGAGCGTGAAGATGCCGGCGCCGATCACGACGGCGACGCCGAAGACGGTGAGGTCCTTCGCGGTGAGTTCCCTCCGCAGCCGGGTGTCGGGTTCGTCGGTGTCCGCTATCGATTGCTCAACGGATTTCGTTCGCCAAATGCCGACTCCTGGCATGTGTCGCTCCTAGGTTGTGTTCCCGATGGCCTCGTGGGCCGGAGATGTTCCGGTGGTGCTGCCGATTGTGATGTAGGTCTCAACGGCCAACTGAGGGAACCACTACTGAGCGCCGTGTGCAAGAAGCGTGGGCTCAACTGATCACATCGATCAGTAGAACCTGTTCTGGGGTGTTGCCGTTTGAGCGAGTTGATCACCCGTGAGCGCGGTCACATCCGAGGCGGAACTCGCGGTCGCACCGACGACCGAAGCC
>NZ_JBHUSF010000604.1:0-1931 GCF_042673295.1 Rhodococcus sp. NPDC057014 | reverse complement strand
GAACGCGCCGAGCTCGGGGGTCGCCGCGCGGACGCCCGCATTGCGCGCCCGGGACAGTCCGGGCCGGGGCTCGGTCACGACGCGCACCCGGGGGTCACCGAGTTCGGCGACGTAGCGTTGCGTCGCATCCGTGCGGGATGCGTTGTCGACCACGATCACCTCGTAGCCGGGATGGTCGAGCGACAGGATCGAGTCGAGGGCGATCCTCAGGCTGTCGACCCGGTCGCGGGTACACACCACGACGGTGACCGTAGGACCGGATGCGTCGGCGTCGACGACGCTGTCGGCGACTGTCGCCGGCACGAGCCCGTCCAGTGCGTGCCGCAGGGCGGCGGTCTCGAGCCTGCCGTCCTCGACGTCCACCTCGACGAATCCCAGCAGGGTGCGATCTGCTCGCACCAGCAGCCGGGCGCGCCGATACCCCTCGGCCCGGGCCAGCCGGTATTCGGTGTCCTCCCGGACAGGTCCACGGAGCTCGCCGACCCAGACGGCGCCGTCCCATGTCGGCGCGTGATCGCTCCCGAGAGCCGGCACCAGGTCGATCCTGCGATCGAGCGTTCCGGTCATGCCGTCACCCGCTTCGATCGCAGACCGACGAGGCCTCGGACGTATCCGGCTGCGGTCACCGTGAACCCCGCGATCACGGCACCCGCTCGGACCAGTCCGCCGTGCCGCGGGGACGCGATCCCCGTGACGACGGCTCGCGGGAGGACACGTGCCGTGTACGCCCGTTCGCTGCTGAGCGCGTCGCCGGCCCCCACGAGATCGGAAACCAGCGCTTTCGACACGCCCTCGTGGAAGCAGCGCGAGAGGAAGTAGCGGAACGTGGTGCGGTCGTCGCTGACGCGGTGCACCACCTTCATCGCGGGGTCGAACAGCAACCGTGCGGTGGGCTGGTGGGTTCGGATCCGGATGCAGAGTTCGGTCTCCTCGCACCCGACCGGCGTCTTCCCGACCCTGCCGATTCCGTCACTGAACCCGTCGACGGTGTCGAAGACCGTGCGCCGCAGAGACATGTTGCAGCCGATGAAGTTCCGCACCGGTTCGATGCGCGTCGGCTGGCCGACGTAGCTGCAACCGACCACCCAGTCGAACTCGGCGGGCATCCACACGGGGCGGTCGGCCGGCCACGCCGGACTCGCGAATCCGCCGACACCGAGTACGTCGGGGTCGGAATAGTGGGCGGCGGACACGCGGTACCAGTCGGATTCGGCGCGGGCGTCGTCGTCGAGGAACGCGATCATGTCGCCGCGCGCCGCGCGCACGCCCGTGTTGCGGGCCCCGGACAGGCCCCTCGACTCGGAGTTGCGGAGCACGGTCACACGAGGTTCCGCTGCGAAGTGCCGTTCGGCACGGGAGAACAACTCCTCCGAGTGGTCGATCACCAGCAGCACCTCGAGGACCGGCACACTCTGGGTGAGCACCGAGTCGACCGCGGCGCACAGATCGCTCCACCGTTCGGTGGTGTAGGCGCAGATGACGACGGAGCAGGACACGAGCGTGGACACCGTCATGGTCGCTCAGCCCTGCGGGACGGGCGCCGGGGACAGGTGCGTTGCGGTCGTGCGCTGTTCGCTCCGGATCGTGCGCAACACACGAAGTCCGTCCCGCACCGCGTTCAGGTTGCTCTCGCCGTGGATGCGATCCTGCTCGAAACTCGGCACCTCGGTGATCTTCAGGCCCGCGTTCGCGACCCGTACGTTGATGAGGGTCTCGATCTCGAACCCGTCGCCCCACTGCGCCTCGGTCGCCTCCACCGCGGGCAGTGCCATCACCGGGACGTGGTGGCGCCAGAATGCGTTGTAGCCGTAGCACAAGTCGCTGAACGCGGCCCCGAACTTGAGGTTGACGATGGCGTTCAACGCCTTGTTTCCGAGCTTCCGGCCGAAGGTGATGTCCGAGCTGCCGCCGCCGTCGGCGAAACGGGTTCC
>NZ_JBHUSF010000603.1:0-1952 GCF_042673295.1 Rhodococcus sp. NPDC057014 | reverse complement strand
ACGCTGACACCCTGCGGCAGCTTGCCGGGTTCGGTGCGACCACCGGCCTGGACATGGCCACGTGGCCGGCCGAGAAGCTCGCAGGACTGCGCGACATCGCGGGACGCGGCGGGCTCGCGGACTTTCGCAGCCCCGGCCTGCCGGCTATCGGCCCCGCGGGTCCCCATTCCCGGTTCGTTCCCGCCGAAGCGGTGATCACCGGACCCGATCAGGCTGGGCGGTTCGTCGACGCCCGTATCGCCGAGGGCGCCGACTACATCAAGATCGTCACCGAGGCACCCGGCGACGGCGGTCCCGATCTGCCCACGGTGACCGCGCTCGTCGACGCAGCGCACCGGGTGGGAAGGAAGGTCATCGCGCACGCGGCCACCGCAGCGGCCTTCACGATGGCCCTCGACGCCGGCGCGGACATGCTCACCCACATCCCGCTCGGCCGACCGCTCGATCCCGACACGGTCCGACGAATGGTCGCCGAGGACCGGATCGCCATCCCCACACTGGCATTGATGGAAGGGATCGCCTTCGCACACAACAGCAGGGAGGCTTTCGCCGGGGCGCTGCGCAGTGTGGGTGCTCTGCACAGCGCGGGAGCAGCCGTGCTGGCCGGGACCGACGCCAACGCCGAACCCGGCGCCCACACCCAAGTCGCTCATGGAACGAGTTTGCACCGCGAACTCGAACTTCTCGTCGACGCCGGCCTGACACCCACCGACGCCCTGCGCGCGGCCACCAGTCGCACCGCGGACGCGTTCGATCTGCCCGACCGCGGCCGTATCCGCCCCGGACTGCGCGCGGATCTCCTCCTCGTCGACGGCGATCCCACCAGCACCATCACCGCCACTCGATGCATTCGCGCCGTCTACGTCGCCGGAACACCCCTCCGCCTACCCTCCACCACCACGCCGGAGCGCCGATGAGGATCATCACGCTCGAGGAGCATTACCTCGACCCCGCGATCGCAGCCGCCAGCGCTCCCCTCGCGCGAGAGCTCAGCCCCGATTTCGCCGCAGCCTACGATCCCGCCAGCGGACTCAGCTACACCCCGACCGCGCAGGTGCTGCAGGATCTCGGCGAAGGACGTCTCGCCGACATGAACCGCCACGGCATCAGCATGCAGGTCCTGTCCTGCCTGACCACTCAGCAAGTGCCCTCCGACGTTGCCCCCGACCTGGTCCGCGCGGCCAACGACACCGCCGCCGCCGCCGTGCGAGCCCACCCGGACCGATTCGCCGCTTTCGCCGCTCTGCCGACCACCGCACCCGATGCGGCCGCCACCGAACTCGCCCGCTGCATCGACGAACTGGGATTCGTCGGCACCATGATCAACGGCCGCACCGACGGCGAGTTCCTCGACGCACCCCGCTTCGACCCGATCCTGGCCACCGCCGCCGCCCGCAACGTGCCGATCTACCTGCACCCGGCCGTGCCACCACGGGAAACGACCGACTCCAACTACGCCGGACTCGCCCCGCTGGTGACCACGCGTCTGCAGACCAGCGCCTGGGGCTGGCACCAGGAGACCGCCGTGCACTTTCTGCACCTGGTGCTCTCCGGAGTTCTCGACCGCTACCCGAACCTGCAGTTCGTCCTCGGTCACTGGGGCGAGATGATCCCCTTCTACCTCGACCGCCTCGACGAGGCCCTGCCGCAGACCCTCACACAGCTCGACCGCACCGTCTCCGACTATGTTCGCGGCAACGTCTACATCACCCCATCAGGGATGTTCAGCCAGGCGCAACTCCAGTACTGCGTCGAAACCCTCGGCGTCGAGCGCATCCTCTACTCCGTCGACTACCCCTTCATCGGCAACGAGGGTGCCGTCGCGTTTCTCGAGGACGCCAACCTGCCAGAGGATGCGAAACACCGCATCGCCCACGAGAATACGGAGAAGCTCCTCGGCGTCTGATCGCCGACTCCGGGCAGCTGCCCAGGCAGGCGCCGCCGTCCACGTG
>NZ_JBHUSF010000602.1:0-1961 GCF_042673295.1 Rhodococcus sp. NPDC057014 | reverse complement strand
GTACAAGACCGACTACGGGCTCGACCTCGGCCCCGACCTCGAACCCACCGGCACCCGATCCAACTTCCTTCGGGGGTCCGATGGGAATATCGCCTGGTTCAGCAACCACGGACGGCTCTACCGGCACCTACAGTAAATAGCCGAACCACCCCCGGGAAACGCCGGTGGCGCAATGCGAAAGCGCCGTTCAGGGTTCCTGATCGCCCATTCCGGAACCCGCGGAAGCGGCGACGTCCATTCCTCGCGGTGGCGGCGAGGGCAATGGACGGTTGGCTCAGTTCCCGCCGCCGTTGCCCCGTCCACCACCGCCGTTGTTTCCGTTCCCGTTTTCGTTGCTCCCGTTGCCGTTTCCCTGGTTCCCGTTACCTGGGCCGGCGTTGCCGCCTTGGCCGTTGCCTTGGTTGCCGTTCCCGCCGCCGGTGCCTACACCTGTGCTCGGTGCAGTGTCGTCCGGCGCGAGAACCTCGGGTGCGGGGGCGATCGGTTCGGAGCTGATCATGGTGGCCGGCGGCGGGGGTGCCGGCGCGAGGCTGCTGCTCAGGGTGGGAGCGGGCGGCGCAACAACACGCACGGTGCCACCAAGTGAGACGTCGTTGACTGCCGAACCGGGACGCCTCGATACCGCAGAAACTTGGTATTGATCGACGCCGTAGAGGCGCGACACGCCCTGACGCTCAGCCAACGATTTTCACCGTCGCTCCGGCGGCCACTTCCAGCCGCGGAGGGCGTAGTACTTCTCGCGGGGCTCACCGGTCCAACCATTGATGCCTTTCCGTGGAAGCCACCAGGCGTGGACCAGCAGGACGATCATGGCCAAGGCGCCGAGCAGCACGAAGAACCAGAATCGCCCGGCCGTGGCGGAGACGAGGACCGACAGCACGCACAACACGACCATCTTCCCGATCCGCCGCCATTTCGGGGTGTGCTCCTCCCAATGTCCCCACACGATGGTGCCTACCGCGGTGATCCCGCAGATCACGGCGATCTCAAACCAGTAGGGCCAGCTGCTCATCGTTCACCTTCCCATGATTCCGGAGCTACCGCACCGCCCGCCGATTCACACAGGCCTGGCCCAACGTCAGGGTGCAGCCGTCCCGCTTCGTCAACGGTTCGATCTCACCACTCGCGGGGCCGCGTCCGAGCGGACGGCACGGTGTGCGTGTGTGCGCTCCGGACCCGCTGCGCTGGCAGGTCGCCGCGCGGCTCGCGGCAATGTCCGTGCCCGGCGGCTCCCACCGGTGGTCGTCGGCACCATCGCCTCCGGGTGGGTTGTGCGGGCGATATTCGACCCCATGGTTCGACGGGGTGCCACGGTCCTCCAGCCCGCGCACGGATCGTGTTCTTGCTTTCGTCGGTGAGGTCGGAAGTGGTGGTGCCGCGGTATCTGACGGACACACAGGTCTTAATATTGAGCGTCCTACGCTCAATTTTTCTCCTTGACCGCATTTTTGCTCCGAGGGAAAATTGAGTCGATAACACTCAAGTTCGGTGGGCGTGATGTCTAGCGGTTCCGCGAAGGACCACGCCCGCCCGGTGTGGTGCTGGAGGCGGTCATGGCTCGCGCGGTGGGAATCGATTTGGGGACCACGAACTCGGTGGTGTGTGTACTCGAGGGTGGCGACCCGGTGGTGGTCGCCAACTCGGAGGGTTCGCGCACGACACCGTCGGTCGTGGCGTTCGCGAAGAACGGCGAGGTGCTGGTCGGCCAGCCAGCCAAGAACCAGGCAGTCACCAATGTGGACCGGACGGTGCGGTCGGTGAAACGGGAGATCGGCACCGACTGGCATGTGGCAATCGACGACAAGAAATATAGCGCTCAGGAGATCAGCGCCCGAGTGCTGATGAAACTGAAGAGGGACGCGGAATCGTATCTGGGTGAGGACATCACGGACGCCGTGATCACCGTCCCCGCGTACTTCGAGGACGCCCAGCGTCAGGCCACCAAGGAAGCCGGCCAGATC
>NZ_JBHUSF010000601.1:0-2001 GCF_042673295.1 Rhodococcus sp. NPDC057014 | reverse complement strand
CGCCTCCAGTTTGTAGCCCAGCCCGCGGACGGTGACGAGGTGTTCCGGCTTGGCCGGGTCGGTCTCGATCTTCGAGCGCAGACGCTTGACGTGCACGTCGAGGGTCTTGGTGTCGCCGACGTAGTCCGCGCCCCACACCCGGTCGATCAACTGTCCGCGGGTGAGCACGCGGCCCGAGTTCCGCAGCAGGTACTCGAGGAGGTCGAACTCCTTGAGCGGCAGCGTGACGGCCTCGCCGTTCACCTGGACCACGTGCCGTTCGACGTCCATCCGGACCGGTCCGGCCTCGAGGACGGCCGAGTCCTGCGCGACGTCGAGTTCACTGTCGACGCCCCGGCGCAGCACCGCGCGGATGCGGGCGATCAGTTCCCGCGCCGAGTACGGCTTGGTCACGTAGTCGTCGGCGCCGAGTTCGAGGCCCACCACCTTGTCGATCTCGCTGTCCCGCGCCGTGACCATGATGACGGGGACGCCGGACCGGCTGCGGAGTTGCTTGCAGACGTCCGTGCCGCTCATGCCGGGCAGCATGAGGTCGAGGAGGACGATGTCGGCACCGGCCCGGTCGAACTCGGCGAGCGCGGACGGTCCGTCGCCGACGATCGTCGTCTCGAATCCCTCCTTGCGGAGCAGGAAGGCCAATGGGTCGGCCAGTGACTCCTCGTCTTCCACGATCAGCACACTTGTCATCGCTTGGCCTCCATACCGGTTTCTCTCCTCCCGACAGTTCCGCCGTCGGCGTCCCCGCCGTTCGTCTCTACTGTCTCGATGTGTGCAGGAATCTGCAGGGTAAACGTCGAACCCGTTCCGGGCTTGCTCCACAGGTCGATCGATCCGTTGTGGTTGGCGGCCACGTGCTTGACGATCGCGAGGCCGAGTCCCGTCCCGCCGGTGGCCCGGGCCCGCGCCTTGTCGACGCGGAAGAAGCGTTCGAAGACGCGTTCCTGGTCGGCCTTGGCGATGCCTTCGCCGCGGTCGGTCACCGAGATCGCCACGTTGTCGCCGCGGATCGACCGGCTCACCGAGACCGGGGATCCCTTCGGCGAATAGGCGATGGCGTTCTGCACCAGGTTGGACAGTGCGGTGACGAGCAGCGCGCGGTCGCCGAGGACTTCGTAGCCGCTGTTGTGGTCCGTGGTGACGGCGATGCCTGCGGCTTCGGCGGAGATCTTGCAGCGCTGCAGTGCCTCGTCCACCACCTCGTCGACGGAGACGGCCTCGAGGTCGGGCAGCTTCTCGGCGCCCTGCAGCCGGGACAGCGCGATCAGTTCGGTGACCATCTTGCCGAGGCGCACGGATTCACCGAGCACGCGTTCGCCGAAGTGCCGGACCGAATCGGGGTCGTCCGCCGATTCGAGGAGTGCCTCCGCGAGCAGTCCCATCGCGCCGACGGGCGTCTTGAGTTCGTGGCTGACGTTGGCGACGAAGTCGCGGCGGGTCGCTTCCATCCGCACCTGCTCGGAGTCGTCGTCGGCGAACAGGACCACGAAGTTGTGGTCCTCCTTGCTGAGCAGGCGTGCGGTGCCGCGCACCGCGATCCGGTCGCGTCCCCGCTGCGGGGTCTTGGTGCTGAGGTCGACCTCGACGGGTTCGCCGGTTTCGAGGACGCGGAGCGCCGCCACCCACGCACGGTCGTCGACGAGACGGTTCCGCACCAGGCCCAGCTCTTCGGCGCGGGGGTTGAACAGGACGACGTCGTGGAACTGGTCGACGACGGCGATACCGCTCTCGGACGCCAGCACGATCAGGTCGAGGACCTGCGACATCGTGAGCCCCGACGTCTCTTCCATTCGCTGCGCCTGCCGGGTGGACAGCATGGGGATCAGCACGCCACCGACGAGGTAACCGACGAAGCCGCCCACGATGGCAAGCAGGACGGCTTGAACAACACTCACGCCTGAATCGTACGTTCGCGCGGCGGGCCGGTTACGCAGGGTCCAGGCATTTCCGCGCACGTCACACGCGGCAACCGGAGTCTTCGTCCGCAGTTAACCTGCTGTTGGC
>NZ_JBHUSF010000600.1:0-2012 GCF_042673295.1 Rhodococcus sp. NPDC057014 | reverse complement strand
GCAACCATGCATCGACTATACAAAACGCTCCACTAATTCACAGACGGACCACTAGGTTCCGGACGTAGTCCTGATTCGCCGCTCCCGCGGTGCCGACGACCGTCGCGCCGCGGGCGACCGCGAGTTGCACGGCGAGGGCACCGACGCCGCCGGACGCGCCGTGGATCAGGACGGTGTCGCCGGAACCGACCCCGATGGTGTCCAGGGCATCGACTGCGGTGCCGCCCACCAGCAGCAGGCCGGCGGCCTGTTCCCAGCCGAGGCCGGCCGGTTTGGGGGTGATCGAGGAGACGGGAACGACCACCTTCTCCGCGTAGAGACCGGTGCCGGGGCTGACGATCACCTCGTCGCCCACCGCGATCCCGGTGACACCGGGCCCAACGGCCGCGACCACGCCGGCGGCCTCGCCGCCGACCCTGATCGGCAGCTTCTCGGGATCGTCACCGAAGGCGCCGCTGTAGAGCTTGTAGTCGATGGGATTGACGCCGATCGCCTTGACGTCGACGAGCACCTCTCCCGATGCGGGCGGCGGAACCTCCACATCGACCACGGTCAGGGCCTCGGGTGTTCCGTATGATTGCGCGACAACAGATTTGGTCATGTACGGCGAAACGTGCTTCGGGGAGCTGCTATTCCTGTTGTGCGAGATTTACTCTCACGGATCCGAACGGTTGCCCGGCGGGGACAGTGGTGGAACCTATTCCGATGTCGGTGACAGTCGTTCGATGTGTTCGAGCTCTTCGATCAGTGGGTCGGCCATGACTGAGAATACTCCGGGAAATGCAGAACGTCGGCGCACTCCGCCCGACCACGCGACACGATCGAATCGATCCTCGGCCCGATTTCAACCCTCCGTGGCGGTTGTGTGGAACCGGGGGCGCAGCGCGAGGGAGACGTAGACCAGGCCGACGAGGACGGGGACCTCGATCAGCGGTCCGACGACACCGGCCAGCGCCTGCCCGGACGCGGCGCCGTAGGTGGCGATGGCGACGGCGATGGCGAGTTCGAAGTTGTTGCCGGCGGCGGTGAACGCCAGGGTGGTGGTGCGTTCGTAGCCCAGGCCCGTGATGGCGCCGAGGGCGTAGCCGCCGCCCCACATGATCGCGAAGTACGCGAGCAAGGGGATCGCGATGCGGACGACATCGAGCGGCTGGGAGGTGATCTGGTCGCCCTGGAGGGCGAAGAGGATCACGATGGTGAACAGCAGGCCATAGAGCGCCCACGGCCCGATCTTCGGAAGGAACGTGGTTTCGTACCATTCGCGGCCCTTGGCCTTTTCGCCGAAACGGCGGGTGAGGTAGCCGGCGAGCAGGGGGATGCCGAGGAAGATGAGCACCGATTTGGCGATCTGCCACGGTGAGGTGTCGATGGTGGTCTGTTCGAGGCCGAGCCAGCCGGGCAGCACCGAGAGGTAGAACCAGCCGAGCACGGCGAACATGATCACCTGGAACACCGAGTTGATCGCGACGAGGACGGCGGCGGCTTCGCGGTCGCCGCAGGCGAGGTCGTTCCAGATGATGACCATGGCGATGCAGCGGGCCAGGCCGACGATGATCAGGCCGGTGCGGTATTCGGGCAGGTCGGGCAGCAGTAGCCAGGCCAGGGTGAACATCAGGGCCGGGCCGAGGACCCAGTTCAGGAGCAGCGTGCCGAGGAGGAGTGTGCGGTCGCCGGTGACGGTGTCGAGTCGGTCGTAGCGGACCTTCGCCAGCACTGGGTACATCATGACCAGCAGGCCGAGGGCGATCGGCAGGGAGATGCCGTCGATTTCGACGGCGCTCAGGGCGTCGCCGAGGCCGGGGATCATCCGGCCGAGCAACAGGCCGGCGACCATGGCGACGCCGATCCACACCGGCAGGTACCGGTCGAGGGTGGAGAGTGTGCCGACGACGGCCGGGTGCTCGGTGGTCGGGGCCGCGCTCACTGGTGCACCATCCTTGTGTCGGTAGTTTCAGATGGACTGCCGATGCACCCGAGGTGCCGCTGGGTCACTGCCCTGCTCGCTTGACACG
>NZ_JBHUSF010000599.1:0-2039 GCF_042673295.1 Rhodococcus sp. NPDC057014 | reverse complement strand
GCCCGGTTTTAATTTTTTCTGCTGCATTGTAACTCGTGGCTGAAGGACCGGCGTTGTCGGTGGTCACCGACATCGCCGTCTGCACCCCCCGGGTTGTTTCCTTCGCCCTGCACTACGGCCTGGTCGTGAAGACCCCGTGTGCGATATACCAAGAATTGGTACCATCGGGTCATGGGTAAGAACACGTCCTTCAGTCTCGACGAGCACTACAGCACGTTCATCGAGAACGAGGTTGCGTCGGGTCGCTACCGGTCCGCCAGTGACGTCGTCCGGTCGGCCCTGCGGCTGCTGGAAGACCGCGAAACCCACCTGGGCGCGCTGCGACAGGCGCTGGCGGACGGCGAACGGAGCGGCCCCTCGACGCCGTTCGACTTCGACGCCTTCCTTGCCCGCAAACGCGCGCAGGAGCCGCGCCGCCGGTGAGCCGATTTCTGCTCTCCCCCGCCGCTCAGGCCGACCTCGAAGACATCTGGGACTACACCGCCGACCGCTGGGACGTCGACCAGGCCGAGGAGTACCTACGGGAACTTCAGCGCGGCATCGAACGCGCCGCCGCGAACCCGCTGGTCGGTCGGCCCTGTGACGAGATCCGAACCGGCTATCGCACACTCGCCGTCGGGGCACACATGTTGTTCTACCGGGTCACCGCCGAGGGCGACGTCGATGTCGTGCGTGTCCTGCATCAGCGCATGGACGTCGACCGACACCTCTGAGGCGCCTACCGATAAGGGAATCAAGATCAGCGACAAACAGTTTCGCGGACTGGACGCTCGCCACGACTGGCACGGCCGAGGCACTACACCGTCACCAACGGTGCACCGGCTGCGGCGGTGACGTCGGCCCGATCATCGCTCTCGCCGACGTCCATCACGTCCGATGAGCCGACGGCCAAGGGAGTAGGGTCCGCAGCATGCAGGACAAGCCAGTGAAGGTCCAGGCGCGAGAAGTCCGCCAAGGCGATCTTGTGGTGGGGAGCCGTACGTCCCCCATCACGCACGGCGCCTTGATCAAGGACATGTGGCGCGACGGAAACAACCGAGTCGTAGCGGCCGTGGACGCCGGGAAGCACACCTGGACACCACGCCAAGAGGTCTACATTTTTCACCCCTCAGTGACCTGAGGTACTGACCCGACTGGCCCGGTTTGCGGTACCGGCACGGACGGCGTCGCCCACTGCGGCGAAGTGAGCGAGGCGCAGACGCCGCGCACCAGATCGCGCCGCACCTCCGCCTCGTCGACCTGACCGTCAGGTCGTGACCGCGCCGATCGAGGCGCAGCCGGGGCACAGGACACCGTCACCGATCTCCCACCCGTTCAACCGGGCCATCGCAGCGGCGAAGGGCCGCTCTACCTCCCGCGATCGGTACACGTGATCGCAGCGGCTGCAAGAGAAAACGGTTTTCGGCGGTCGTATGGTTCTCACGTGGCCTCCCGTTGACCGAACTGTATCTGCTGCCACCAGTTCGCCAGTGGGCTCGGCTCCGGCCAGCGCACCGGTTCACCCAGCACCAGCGGGGCCTCGGCGGTGGGTCACCGAACTGTTGCTGTTGATGTCGATCGTCTTGGCGCACAGCAGCACACGTCCCCCCTCAACTCCGGCACCCGTTGAAGGAGGATCATGACCACCGCCGCCCGTCCGTTCGCCTCCGAACCCGCGCGCAATTCCCCCCGCGGCTCCCACTCCGCGCCTCGGGACGCGCCTGTCCGGTGCGGCGATCATGTTCGGTGCCCTGTCCATCGTGCTGTTCTGGATGTTCGGGTTCGGCATCGTCCGCGGTGGGGCCGCCCTCGTCACCGGTGCATTGAGCCTCCGGCGCACGGACGTCGCAGTCCGACCGCGCCGCAGAGACCATGATCGATCAGTCGAACGCTCGAGGATCGCCCACTCGACGAGGCCTGGCGCGGGCCCGTCACGGCGGCGGTGGTCGTTGCGCGCGCAGCTGGGCGTTGTCGGTTTCCAGACGGGCGTTGTCGGCTTCGAGTTCCCCGGTACGGCGCTCGAGGTCGAGGACGTGGCCGATACCGACCAGGTTGACGCC
>NZ_JBHUSF010000598.1:0-2064 GCF_042673295.1 Rhodococcus sp. NPDC057014 | reverse complement strand
CGACTACAATTGAACGTGTTCAATTTATCGCCCAATGCGGCGGCCTTCCCGAATGAGGTGCATTTTCGCCATTGGGTATCTAATCAGTAAAAACCAATGATCCGTTCCGCTTGACTTGTGTCGGCGATCACACCTAAGGTTTATGAAACGGTTCAAAAACGGCTCGCGGATACTCCTCCGATTGATCCGGAGCCGACCGTGACTCGCGCGCACAGCCTTGGAAGGCGAGAGAAATGACTCCTCAGAAGACCGAAATCACGAAGCAGATGTGGTTCCGTGCCGGTGTGTCCGGCATGGCGTCGTATCTGGACTCGGCCGCCATCGTCTCGACCGGAACAGCCCTGGTCCTGTACCAGGACACCCTGGGGCTGACCAAGGGCAACATCGGCGCCCTGTCCTCGGCGCTGACTCTCTCGATCGCACTCGGTGCACTCGTCGGCGGCCGACTCGGCGACAAGTTCGGACGCCGCCGGGTATTCACCGCGACGGTGACACTGCTCGCCGTCGGCGCCCTCGTGCTCGCCTCGGCACCGAGCGTTCCCGTGCTCTGCCTCGGCATCGTGATGCTCGGATTCGCCGCCGGTGCCGACCTACCGGTCTCGCTGGCACTGGTCGCCGAACAAGCCCCCGAAGGCGGCAAAGGCAAACTCGTGGCCCTCTCCCAGGTGCTCTGGTACTGCGGCATCATCACCACCCAGTTCATCGGCGTCGTCGCCGGCGGCCTCGGAGTGGCCGGCGGCCGGATCCTGTACGGCCACATCGCCGTCGTCGCCGTCATCGTCCTCCTGCTGCGCATGCGCATCCCCGAGTCCAAGCAGTGGCTCGCCGAGCACCACCGCGCCGAGAGCAAGACAGGCGACGGAGTGGACGTCTCCGCCCTGCGCCAGCTGTTCAAGCTGCCCTACATCCTCCCGTTCATCTCGCTCGGGCTCTTCTACTCGCTGATCAACCTCGCCGCAAACACCAAGGGCCAGTTCGGCACCTACATGTACGTCAACGTCGCCCACAGCACCGTGCAGGTAGCCTCGACCATCAGCCTCGTCCTGCAGCTTGTCAGCATCATCCTGGCGGTGACGTTCATGCGACTGGTCGACGGCCCGAACCGCATGCGCTGGTACGTCCTCGGCGCCGTATGCTTCACCGCGTACTTCACCATCCCCGCCGTATTCGGCGTCTCGGTGTGGAGCCTGGCCATCGGCAACGCAATCGGAACCTTCGGTCTCGCCTTCTCCTTCGAGGGCATCTACAAGGTCTGGACGCAGGAAAAGTTCCCCACCCTGCTGCGCGCCACCTCCCAGGGCATGACCATCAGCTTCGCCCGCGTGCTCGCCGCAGTCTTCGCCCTGTGGACTCCCATGCTGCTCGACCTCGGCCCGCGGGTGATGTTCGCAACCCTGGCGACCGTGATCGCCATCTCCACCATCATCGGATACCGCGTCAACCGGATGCCCAACGCCCTGACACCCGAGACCGACTCGGAATCGGCCGTACGGGCCGAGGCCCGCTGACGCGGCAGCCGTGACGACTGCTCGACCGTACCTCCCGGTTACCACCCCGATCCCGGAGCAGGGTCTCGCCCTGCTCCGGGAAACTCCTAGCCGAAACCCACAATCACACCACTTACGCGTCGGGTGTGGTTGCCGTGCAATTGCGGTCGCGTCTGCTGCATTCTCAATGAACGCGACGTGCGAGCGCCAGCAGGCTCAATATCAAGAGCTCGAGCAGAGACGCCGCGGCAACTGCGGCGCGGGTGGAGAAGGTCGTTGAAGGCCCGTCAGGTAGGAAGCCAGATATCGGCGGTGTCTGCTCCAGTGCCCTAGTGGTCTGTCTGCGATTTGATCTGGTGGAGGGCGGAGCGGCCGCGTTGGACTTTGGCGATGATGTCTTCCGCGGTCGCTTTCCACACGAAGGGCTTGGGTTCCTTGTTCCAGTGCTCCGCCCACGTGGTGATCGCGTCGGTGAGATCCGCGACGCTGGTGAAGACGCCGCGGCGCAGCCGCTTGTCGGTCAGTTCCTTGAACCACCGTTCGATCAGGTTCAGCCAGGAACTCGACGTCGGGGTGT
>NZ_JBHUSF010000597.1:0-2107 GCF_042673295.1 Rhodococcus sp. NPDC057014 | reverse complement strand
GGGACGTCGAGGTGCAGACCGTCACCCTCGACGAACCCCTCGAATCGCACGGCAACCAGATCACCGAAGCCGCCAGCGTCATCACCCGATCGATCAGTGGCAGTTCGGGTCGGCGATCGGAGACGCCGGCGGCGTCGGCGAGATCTCCGGAAACCTTCCCGTCGCGGAAGAATTCGAGGAAGACCGGGTTGAACAGGTCCGGTCGGTCGGTCTGGCCCTGGTGGCCACACTCGTCGGGATAGAAGAACTGAACGTTGGGCAGGTGGTCTTCCTGGACGTACCCCCACTCGACCGGTGTCAGGATGTCCTGTCGGCCGTAGAGGTAGAGCCCCGGAGTGCTCAACCGGTCGAGGCGCCCCTTGGTGACCAGACGGGCGGCGCGATTCTCGTCCGTCCAGTCCGTGATCCGCCGGTACTGCAGGAGAGTGGGCCAGAACTTCGCGTGCGCGTCCATCCGGTCTCTCGCGGAGAGGTAGCGCATGTCGATCAGATCTTCACTGATGGCCTCACCGCGATGGATGATCGCCTCCATCATCGTGCGCATTCCCTCGCGTGTGCCGTCGTAGGCGGTGAGGCGGAACTCGCCCGCCGGCGGGGTCAAGTGCTCCGGGACCACGTCGCCGACATCTCCCGCGATCAGAATGAAGCTCTTGACCTTGTCCGGGTGTGCCACCGTGTAATTGACCGTGTTCATGCAGCCCATGGAGTTGCCTGCGAGATGGAACTCGTCGAGGCACAGTGCGGTGGCGAACTGGTCGATGAAGTCGACGAAGGACTCCATGCCGTCCGGCCAATACTCCTCACGGGTGTCCGACAGGCCGAATCCGGGCATGTCGGGGCAATAGACGCGGAAACCGTTCTCGCCGAGGTACGGGGCCATGAAGCGCCATCCCGCGAGACCGGAGGAGCCGGGCAATCCGCCGTGGAGCAGGATGACGGCGGGGCCCGACGTGCCGGCGGTCATGTAGTGGGCGCGGGCGCCGTTGGCCAGTCGGACCCAACGGCTGGCCAAGCCGGGAACGTCGACGAGATTTTCAGCAGTGAGTGCCATGGTGATCTTCCTTTATCGGTGTGAAGTGGTCGGTGACGAGTGCGCCGGATGCCAGTCCGAGAAATTCGAGCGCATTCTCGCGGAGGATTCTCGGCACGGTGCCGGGCGGGAAATGCTGTGCCACAGAGTTCAAGTCCGCCAGTCCATCTCCAGGTTGTCCCGGAATGAAGGGGTGGTCGCTGCCGAGCAGGATCTGGTTGGGGCCGAAGCGGTGTACCAACGCAGGCAGGAGCCCCGGGTCGAAGACCAATGTGTCTGCGTAGAGGCGTGATACGAGGCGATCCAGATCGTCTGGGACGTGTGTGGCGGCCAAGTGGGCGCCGAGGCGAAGTCGCGGGTATGCCCAGGGGAAGGTGCCGCACCCGTGGACCATGGCGACGCGTAGTCGTCGATGACGGTCCAGCACCCCGCCGAAGACGAGCGCGGTAGCCGCCAATGCGGTATCCGAGGGCATCCCCAGTCCGAAATCGTAAGTGAACCCCGAACGGCGCACCGCGCCACCGCCGCCGTCGACGGGATGAACCATTACCGCGAGTCCGAGACCGTCGACCGCATCGAAGAAGTACTCGAGTGCCGGGTCGTCCAATTCCATCCCGTTGGTCCGGGTGCCGATCTCGATCGCCCGCAGTCCCAGAACGGTGGACAGGTAGTGAAGTTCGGATAGGCAGGCACGAGGAGACAAGAGGGGAACTGTTCCGATTCCGATGAGCCTGCCATCGCCGTCTTCCACTGCGCGGGCGATGGACTCGTTGATCCACCGGCAGTACGCGGCGAAGGGTGCCGGCGCGGCGCCGTACTCCAGGGTGACAGGAACAGGAGAAATCGCCTGAACCCCGACGCCCCCCCGATCCATGTCCTCCAGGCGCGCCGGCACATCCCAGAGGGCGCGCCGGACGGCGCGGAAGTCTTCGGATCCGCGGATGAGCCGTCCCTCCGCGGGAGAATCGAGCACCAATCGGGGTGCTTCCGGAAAACCTGCGATGACGTCGGCAGGGGGTGCGTCCCGGGGGAAGTAGTGCGCATGCACATCGATGGTGCCGGGTGGAACCACGAGGG
>NZ_JBHUSF010000596.1:0-2109 GCF_042673295.1 Rhodococcus sp. NPDC057014 | reverse complement strand
GATCCGGGATCTGCGGGGGTCGATTCTGTTCCGAGACCGGACGCTACAGGCCGATCGACGCGGCGAGCATCGGCCACGACTTGTGCAGGTCTTCCTGCCAGTAGGTCCAGGAGTGGGTGCCGGTGGGCCGGAAGTCGAACGTCGCGGGAATCTGCAGTTCGTTCAGCCTGTCCGCCAGCGCGTGGGTGCACTGGTTGGTGGCGGCCTCGATGGCGCCGCCGACGAGGATCTGGTTGGCGAGTGTTCCGACGTCGCCGTTGATTCCCGGTGCGTTCAGTTGATCGCCCGCCCCGGGCAGCCCGGATCCGTTGCTGACGTAGATGTCGAGTCCGCGCAGCTTCTCCGCGTTGATGTACGGGTCGTTGGCGGCCCAGCCCGGACCGTCGTCAGGACCCCACATGTTGGCGGTGTCGCCGCCGCCGCGACCCTCGACGACCATACGAACGTACGCGCGACCGGGGTCGGTGCTGGTCATCGCACACCCGCTGTAGGCGCCGACGCTCTGGTACAGGTCGGGCGCCGACTGCGCCAGGCTCAGCACGGAACTACCGGCCATCGAGATGCCGGCGATCGAGTTGACGCCGTTGGTGTCGAGCGCGGAGTCGACGATCGGCGGAAGTTCCTGCGTGAGGAACGTCGTCCACTTGTTGTTGCCCAGTTCCGGGTCGGTCTGCTCCCAGTCCGTGTAGTAACTGAACGCGCCCTCCATGGGCGTGACGACGTTGACGTTCTTGTCGGCGAAGAAGTCGACGACGTCGGTCCGGGCCTGCCACGTGGCGGAGTCCTCGCCGCCGCCCGCACCGTTGAGCAGGTAGAGCGTGGGCCTCGGCGCGCTCGTGTCCGCGGGGGTGATCACCCGCAGCGGAATCTCGCGGTCCATGGAGGCCGAGTACACGTGAATGGTCGACTGCCGGTCGTCGATCGGGTCGGTGCTCACCAGGTGGGAGCCGCCGGCCGCGACAGTGGCGTCTTCGGCGGGATCTGCGGAGGCGGACGCCTGGACCCCGAGGCACGGAATCGCCGTCGTCAGAGCGGCCGCGAGCGCCAGGCGCACCCCGTACCTACCCGCTGCAGTGCGGTTGACCATCGTTCTCCTTCGCTGCGACGTCGCCTGCCCGACTCCGTAGAGGCGAGAGCTGGAGCCCACATGATGTCATGTGAACTCCAGCTCTCGTTCGGAAGTGGGGTCGAAACGGGGTGTCCCTATCCCCCGACGGACCCGAGGAAGCCGATCAGAGTGGTGAGTGCTTCGAGCAGACCCAGAAGGCTGTCGGACATAGTATTACTCCTATTCGACGCAGTGGATTTTCGAACTCCCCCTGCGATCAGGGGCTCCGTCATTTGTACCCGAGTTTTCGCTCCGAATAAGCACGAAGCGGTAAACATTTGCGATCGTTGGCTTAACGAAGAACCGATGAAAAGGCACCGGCTAATCCCCAATTACTTCCGGAACACACCGCACTACCAGGGGGTATGCCGAGACCTCCGGCGTCGAATCCCCGCTCCCGTAATCGAAGAGCGACAGAACATACCTCACTTCACCGTTTTCGGACATTTTCTTGTCGTCGCCCTTGAATCACCGGACGAAGAAACGAAGCACCGGCAAATTCGAACACCCCGCCTTTCGGCCCGGTACACGCATCCGATTTGTCTGGAAATAGAATGAATACGAACAAAAATTTTCAGTTTTACACTAATTCGACCGTAAATGTGGGATATCGAGTTTTTCGGCGCGTCGCCGCTGCTCAGGGTGAAACACCAGGGTGGAGATCGGGGTACATCCCGATGTGCCGGCCGGTTTCGCCGAACAGACTGGACGCATGACATTCGACAGCAACACTCCCCGCCAGTTCACCCGTTCCGACAGCCAGAAGATGGTCGCAGGCGTCTGCGGCGGCGTGGCCGAGTACTTCTCGGTGGACGTCAACCTCGTCCGGTTGCTCACCGTGGTGGCCACCCTGGTCACCGGTGGCACTGCCGCCCTCGTCTACCTCGCCGCGTGGATGCTGATGCCGGCCGGACACTGAGACCACGACAGACTCCGGAAAGCACCGTGGCCAGCCGGCACGCGTCACACGGACGAGAAAGAGCCCGGGACACCAGTTGGTG
>NZ_JBHUSF010000595.1:0-2140 GCF_042673295.1 Rhodococcus sp. NPDC057014 | reverse complement strand
GACACCCTCATCGCCGAACTCAAGGCCGAGGTGTCCCGGGAGATCAGCCCGATCGCCAAGCCCCGCCAGATCACCATCGTCCCCGAACTCCCCAAAACGAGGTCCGGCAAGATCATGCGGCGCCTGCTCAAGGACATCGCCGAGGGCCGCGACCTCGGCGACACCTCCACCCTCGTCGACCCCAAGGTATTCGACGCCATCCGCGGCAAGTAGGGCGCTCCGCGCCCCGTGAGTGGTTGACGAGTCTCTGCACTCCTCAACCACTCACGGGCGGCGAAGCCGCCACAGCGTCTGCTCCTCGCCGATCCCCTTCAGCCCGGTGGTGAAGACGTCGCACCGGTAGCCGGACGTCGCGAGCAGCGGCGCCACCGCCGGATCGTCGTGCACGGCCCGGGACAAGACGATGTCGCCGCCCGCAGCACAGCCCTGTACCCGGGCCGCCAGGTTGACCGTCGCACCGAAATAGTCGGTCCGGCCGTCGTTGTCGATCATCACGGCGGGCCCCTGGTGTAACCCGACCTTCAACGACACCGAGTCGTCGCCGAGGTGCCGCCGACGGAACTCGTCCCAGCCCGCCTGCATCGACGCCGCAGCCGACCAGGCCTCCCGCGCGTCGGCGAACGTCGCCATGACCGCGTCACCCATCTGCTTCACGACGCTGCCGTTCTCGCTCACCACCGCGTCACGCAGATAGCGGAAATGACTCTGCACGAACGCGAACGCCCGGACGTCGCCGATGCGCTCGTACAGGGCGGTCGAGCCGCTCAGATCCGTGAACAGCACCGCCAGGTTCGCGATCCCGATCTCGTCTCCCGGCGCCACCCCCTGATCCGGGAACAGGTCCTGGAAACCGTCGAGCGACGTCACGAGCGCGCCGGTCGCCGCGGCGTCCTTCCACCGCTCCCGCTCGACCACCACCAGCGCCTCACCGGGTAGCCGGTTCGCGACCTCCAGCAGGCAAGCACCGTCGGTGGCGGCCTCATCACGCACCCGGAGTTCACCGGGCCCGCAGTCGACCCGCAGCGTGCCACCGGCCGGGCCGACCTCGCAGGCCACCGGGGTACCCACCTGATAGCACCGGAGCCGCAGCCACCCGGGGTCGAGTTCGAGGCGCTCGCTGCGCCGCTCGCCCGGCTCGAGGCGCAACTGCGCCACCGCCGACGGTGAATTCGCCGGACCACCGATGCAATAGCGTGCGCGCTCCGCCCGGCGAACGGCCGGGTTGACGTCGAAGCGGATCTCCACCGACCGCGCGAGGTCGGTGTCGAACGCGATGTCGCACGTGTCGCAGTGGACGCGGCTCGGCAACTGGCGGATGTGAGCGGCGTCCTCGCGGGCGGTCCGGCAGACCGGGCACAGCACGCTCCAGCTCAGGTCCAGCAGACCGCAGTCCGCGGCGTGGAGGAAGACGTGCAGCAGCTGCATCCGGTCGGCACCCCAGCGGTCCGCAAGCTCGAACGGGCGCATGCCCGTCACCTCCAGGTCGGACGCGGTCCGCAAGTGGGACTCCAAGCGCCCGACCAAGTTCGGGGCGTCGTGCGATCGCGACAGCTGCGCCGTGCGGAATTCGAGCCGGCCTGCGTCGAGCTGCTCCGGCGGCGGCAGGGCGGGGACGGCATGCGCGCGCGGGTCGCGGACGTGTCGCTCCAGCGCGTGCGCGAGCGCCACCGTCTTCCGTATTCCCGTGCGTGCCAGCAGCGTTCGAGCGGCGATCGCGCCGAACCGGGTACGCGGGACGATCCGGGCGAACACCTCGACCTCGGTGGCGTCGGCGGCCGGGTGGAGCCGGACACCCGTGGACACCTCCGCGAGCGGACCGCGGGAGAAACGGCGAAGGACCTGATAGAACCGGCCCTCGACCCACTCGAACGGGAACTCCTCGTACCGCACGCGCCGCCCGTACGAACGCGTCTCCGCCGAATAGTGCCCCTTGCGGCGCCGGTCCAGCATCGGAGCGAAGCGCACCGGCGACAGATCGATGTTGCGATTGAGCCGATCGGTATCGGCGAGGAACGACCACAGATCCTGCTTCGGCAGCCGGATCCGGGCCTTCCTGGACAGCAGCACGGCTTTCGCCATGCAAGAACTATAGGCCGCTCCGCGGCCCGTGAGTGGTTGACGAGTCCCTGGACTCGTCAAC
>NZ_JBHUSF010000594.1:0-2156 GCF_042673295.1 Rhodococcus sp. NPDC057014 | reverse complement strand
CGGGGCGGCGGATGTCGTCTGTGCGGCGCAGGATGCGCGGCCTCCGCAGGGTCCGGGCGATCCATTCGCCGAGGGTGACGCCGGCCGCGAGCGCGCAACCGATACCGAACGCCGCCAGCAGCGAGCCCAGTCCGATCACGACCTCGTTGTTGAGCAGGGCGTACAGACCCCGGTACAGCGACAGACCCGGCAGCAGCGGCGTGATACCCGCCACCACGACGACCAACGGCGGCGTGAGTGCGCGGCGGGCCATCAGACCACCGGCGAAGCCGACCACGGTGGCGGCGAGTGCCGAACCGATGATCGGGCCGATCCCGAACTGGTGCGCCACCATGTACACGAGCGCGCCGGCCGCGCCACCGAACCAGGCGGCCGTGAGGGCTCGCTGCTCGGCGTAACAGGCCAGCGCATAGAACATCGAGGCGAAAGCGCCCGACATCACCAGCACAGGGAGTTGTACGAGTTCGGTGATCTCGACGTTGACCGGGGGCAGCGTCGAGCCCAGCACGCCGGTCAGACGCAGCGAGATGGCCACACCGGCGATGATGCCGCCGGTCATCATGACCACTTCGAAGAATCGCGCCGCCGCCGTGATCGGTGCTCCCGTGATGGCGTCCTGCACGGAACCGACCAGTGACAGCCCGGACAACAGCACCACCACACCGGCCGAAATGATCTGCGACGGTCTGATCTCGACACCCAGCTGATCCTGGAACGTGTAGAGCGTCGCCGCCGGGGTCGCGGCCACCAGACCGCCCGCCACCTGCTGGAAGAAGAACGGCAGACCGATGCGGTTGAGAACGCGGTTGACCCGGTAGATCACCATCGTCGTCAGGAAGGCGACGGATGCCACGAGCACCCCACCACCCATCAACACGGACACCGACGCGGCCATGGACGCCCAGGCGAGCGTCGCGATCCAGCGGTTGTACGGGTGCGGCGCCGTGGTGACCGCGGTCAGGGCCTCGTGCGCCTCGCCGGGGGTGACCGCTTCCCGGCGGATGCGCCGGGTGAGACGGTCGACCGCCGCGAGCCGGGTGAAGTCCATCGAGCGGTAGTGCACGATCCGCATCGTGCTCGCCGGCGGGAGGGTGGGCCCGCGGTACGCCGACAGCACGATGGAGTTGTACGTGACATCCACATCGCACTGGGCGAGGCCGTACGTGGCGGCGATGAACTGCACCTGCTCGGCGGTGTCCATCGCACCGGTGCCGGACGCGAGGAGCACTTCACCGACTCGCACGGCGAGGTCGAGTACTTCGGCGACGACCGCATCGTCGGTGAGGTCGATCGGCTGCAGCGGTGTGGGTGCAGCGGTGACCGCATCGACCGTTGCGCGACGGTCGCCTGTGAGACGTTGGAGGGATTCTGTGAGCTTGGACATACTACGTGTCGGAGACAAGGTCTTTCTCGGTCAGATCGGTAGCGGAGAGTGCAGACTCGAGTGTCTCGTGGCGGAACGTGGAGATGACCTGATCGTGGACGACACGGAATGCAGAGGCAAGGATACGCGTCTCTTCCGGGTCCGTGGCCCACGTCGCCTGCTGTTCGACCACCAGCACTCCGTCGTAGTAATACATTCGCTGCGGATTCAGCGTGATGCCCGCGGTGGACGCCCATTCCCGCAGCGCCGCCAGGCCCTGGGTCGCGCCTTTCGGCCCACCCATCTCGATGTCGTCGCTCGACAGCGACAGCAGAGTGTCGATGTCGCCGGAGTTGAGGGCGTCGTGCCAAGCGAGGACGGTGGCGATCTCCGAGGTACTCATGGCTCCAACGCTATCCAATGTGGGCGGAAGTAGCCGACGTTCCTGCAATGGATATGATGGGCGCGCGTGTCCGCCTCCTTAGCTCAGTGGTAGAGCACTCGCCTTGTAAGCGAGCGGTCGTCAGTTCAATCCTGACAGGGGGCTCCACCGCGGAATCGTCTCCGCACACAGAGGGCCACCTTCCCCGGAAGGTGGCCCTCTGTCGTTTCCCGCACGCTCACCCCCGGGTGGGCAGTTCGTCACCCTGGGGTCCCTGTTTCCGAACCCGCCGGTCCTTGACGATGGCTTCATGCAAATCAACTACCCGGTCCTGAAGGACGCGGGTTTGCTGCTCACGTTCTCACTGGCTGTGAGAGGGGTGGCTGCTTTAGGCACGGTTGATTGGGCGGC
>NZ_JBHUSF010000593.1:0-2160 GCF_042673295.1 Rhodococcus sp. NPDC057014 | reverse complement strand
CAGCGCTCCAGCGCGATGCTCGCGCAGATCCGGCTGGCCGCCGATTCCTCGAGCATCGACCTCTCCGGGCTCACGCCTGCCGAAAAACTGCGCGCCGGCACCGAATTGGTGCTCGGAGTCGTCCCCGTCGACGACCAGTGGTACCGGATCAATGCGGAATTCACCGCCCACGCGCTGCGCAACCCGCCGCTGAAGAAGGCCCTCGCAGCCCGTGAGGACACCATTCTCGACACCATCGTGCCGATCCTCGAGAAAGCTCTGCACAGGCTGGGGCGCCGCGTCGACGGCGATCCCCGGGTCCTCGGCCGCGCGCTCGTGGCCCTGCACGACGGCACCAGCGTCCAGTGCCTCATCGAGGACGAGAACGCGGCCGCCCGGGAACTGCGGCTCGAACTGTTCACCCGGGTCGTCGCCGCTTACACCGAACCCGACACCACCCACACCCACACACACCGGAAAGAGGGGTCCTCGTGACCGAACAGGCTGATGTGATCGTCGTCGGCGCCGGACTGGCCGGACTGGTCGCCACCTACGAGATGGTCAAGGCCGGCCGGAAGGTCCTCGTCGTCGACCAGGAGAGTCCCGCGAATCTCGGCGGGCAGGCCTTCTGGTCGCTTGGCGGCCTGTTCCTCGTCGACAGCCCCGAACAGCGACGCCTCGGCATCAAGGACTCGTACGAACTGGCGATCCAGGACTGGATGGGCACCGCCGCCTTCGACCGCGAACGCGAAGACCAGTGGCCGCGGTTGTGGGCGCAGGCGTACGTCGAATTCGCTGCCGGCGAGAAGCGGCAGTACCTCCACGACCTCGGGCTGCGTCTGATGCCGAACGTCGGGTGGGCCGAACGCGGACGCGGATCCGCTCTGGGACAGGGCAATTCCGTTCCGCGTTTCCACATCACCTGGGGCACCGGTCCGGGCGTCGTCGAAGTCTTCCTCACCCGCGTCATGGCCGCGTCGAAGCGGGGGCTCGTCACGTTCAAGCACCGCCATCAGGTCGACGAGATCGTCGTCACCGACGGCGCCGCCACCGGAGTGCGCGGCACCGTCCTCGAACCGTCCACCGAGGCACGCGGCGTGAAGAGTTCGCGTACCGCGGTCGGGGAATTCGAATTCTCCGCACAGGCCGTGGTCGTCACGTCCGGCGGCATCGGCGGCAACCCCGATCTGGTCAGGAAGAACTGGCCCGCGCGTCTCGGCAAGGCTCCCGAGAACATGCTCGCCGGTGTTCCCGCGCACGTCGACGGCCGCATGCTCGAGATCACCGAGAACGCCGGCGGCAACATCGTCAACCGCGACCGGATGTGGCACTACACCGAGGGCATCCAGAATTGGGACCCGATCTGGCCGAACCACGGCATCCGCATCATCCCCGGACCGTCGTCGATGTGGTTCGCCGGCAACGGCAAACGCCTGCCCAGCCCCAACTTCCCCGGTTTCGACACCATGGGCACCCTCGAGCACATCGTGGACAGCGGCCACCACCACACCTGGTTCGTCCTCGACCAGAAGATCATCGAGAAGGAATTCGCGCTGTCGGGGTCCGAGCAGAACCCCGACATCACGGGCCGCGATTTCAAGCTCCTCGCCGAACGCCTCAAGAAGGGGGCGCCCGGTCCCGTCGAGGCGTTCAAGCAGCACGGCGCCGACTTCGTCGTACGCGACAACCTCCGCGACCTCGTCGACGGCATGAACGCCCTCACCCCCGACGCACCGCTGAAGTACGAGGACCTCGAACGGGAGATCGTGGCCCGCGACCGGGAGGTGAAGAACGCCTACACCAAGGACTTCCAGGTCATGGCGATCCGCAACGCCCGGAACCTGCTGGCCGACAAGATCACCCGCGTGGTGAGTCCCCACGAGTTGCTCGACCCCAAGAACGGTCCGCTGATCGCGGTCCGGCTGCACCTGCTCACCCGCAAGACCCTCGGCGGGCTCGAGACCAACCTCGACTCGCAGGTGATCCGGCCCGACGGCACCCCTTTCGAGGGTCTCTACGCCGCCGGTGAGGTCGCCGGGTTCGGCGGCGGCGGCGTCCACGGGTACAGCGCGCTCGAGGGCACCTTCCTCGGCGGCTGCATCTTCTCCGGCCGGGCCGCAGGTCGCGCGCTGGCCCGGTAGGCGGCTCCGCCGCCCGTGCGTGGTTAACGAGTCCCTGGAC
>NZ_JBHUSF010000592.1:0-2160 GCF_042673295.1 Rhodococcus sp. NPDC057014 | reverse complement strand
CCGCGCCAACCGATTCGACGCCGCATCCACCTCCCCATACGTCAACACCCGACCCCCACACACCACCGCCACCGCATCCGGATCCACCCCCACCGACGCCGCCAACAACCCCGGCAACGACACCTCCGGCGCCGACCCCCCACCCACCACCGGCGACAACCGAGCCAACTCGGCCGCGCCGAGAACGTCGATGTCGCCGATCGGGCGATCCGGCGATGCGGTGACCGCGTCGAGGATCCGGACGAACTGATCCGCGAAGCCGCGGACGGTGCCCGCGTCCAGGACGTCGGTGGCGAAGCCGAATGCGGCGGACATCCCTGCGGGCGCGCCGGTTTCGTCGACGTTCTCACTGAGGGTCAGCAACAGGTCGCATTTAGCGACCTCGACGCCGGCGTCGACGACCTCGACGGTCAGACCGGGCAGTTCGAGTCGGCTCTCCTCGGTGTTCTGGAATTCGAGCAGCACCTGGAACAGTGGGGCGTGCGCCGTGGACCGCACCGGGTCGACCGCCTGCACGACCCGGTCGAACGGCACCTCTGTCTGCCCGAACGCGCCGAGATCGGTGTCGCGGACGTGCGCCATCAGGTCGGTGAAGGAGCGTTCGGGTGCGACTTCGGTCCGTAGCACCACGGTGTTGACGAACATGCCGACCATCTCGTCCAGTGCCGCGTCGCCGCGGCCGGCGACGGGCGTGCCCACTGCGAGATCCGTCGCACCGCTCAGCCGACCGAGCAGGACGGCGAGAGCGGCGTGCGCGACCATGAACAGTGTCGAATCATGACTCCGAGCAAGGTCGGACAGCTTCCTGTGCAGGTCCGCGCCGATCGCGAACGGCACGGTGGCGCCGTGCGAGGACCGCTGCAGGGGTCGCCGGCGGTCGAGCGGCAGCTCGAGCAGCTCGGGCATCCCGTCGAGGGTCCGGCGCCAGTAGTCCAGCTGCGCCGAGATGGGCGAGTCCGGGTCGGTGTCGCTGCCGAGGGTGCGGCGCTGCCATAGCGCGAAGTCGGCGTACTGCACCGGCATCGGCGCCCACGCGGGCGGATGTCCGTGTGCACGCGCGGTGTACGCGATCATCACGTCGCGGGCCAGCGGCGCCATCGATGATCCGTCCGCCGCGATATGGTGCAGAACCAGGGCCAACACGTGTTCGTCCGGACCGATCCGCAGGAGTGCGATGCGCATCGGGACGTCGCTGCGCACGTTGAATTCGGCCGACGCCAGTGACACCAGCTCGGTGCGCAGCGCCGCTTCGTCGGACACGGTGACCGGAGTGAGGTCGAGGGTCACCTGGTCCACGGGAAGCACCACCTGGTGCGGGCCGCCCGCGGAGCCGGGGTAGACGGTGCGGAGTGGTTCGTGCCGGTCGACGACGTCCTCGAAAGCGGCGCGCATGGCCTCGATGTCGAGTTCGCCGGACAGGCGCAGCGCTATCGGAATGTTGTAGGCGGGCGAAGCCGTGTCGACCTGATTGACGATCCACATCCGCTGCTGCGCCAGCGACAGCGGCAGGCGATCGGGGCGTACGCCCCCGGTGAGTGCGGCACGCGCCGCGACGCGGCGATCTGCTTCATCGGCGCGGGCGGCGAACCCCACCACCGTGGGTGCCTCGAACAGCTCGCGGACCCCCAGGCCGGTACCCAGTGCAGAGTTGACACGGGCGACGACGCGGGTCGCGCTCAGCGAATTGCCGCCCAGGTCGAAGAAGTTGTCGTCGAGCCCGGCCCGATCGAGTCCGAGTACGTCGGCGAAGGTATCTGCCACGGTCCGCTCGGTCGCACTGTCCGACGCACGGAAGACGGTGCGTACCACCGCGAAATCCGGTGTGGGCAAGGCCTGCTTGTCCAGCTTGCCGACCGGGGTGAGGGGCAACTCGTCGAGGATCACGATCGTCGCGGGCACCATGTGCGCGGGCACACTGCCGCGCACATGGTCGGTGACCTCGGCGACGTCGGGTTCGCCGTCACCGGACGGTAGAACGTACGACACCAGGACGGTGTCCCCGGACGGGGCGGTGCGACCGAGGGTCACCGCGAACGCAATACGGGGATGCTGCGTCAGCACCGCATCGATTTCGCCGAGTTCGACGCGGAAACCACGAATCTTCACCTGACAATCCGAACGACCCACATACTCGAGCACCGGCCCACCCACACCCTCCCG
>NZ_JBHUSF010000591.1:0-2161 GCF_042673295.1 Rhodococcus sp. NPDC057014 | reverse complement strand
CTTTTCGTCTGTCTCAACTCAGAGTGTCCGAGGGGGGACTTGAACCCCCACGTCCGTTAATAGGACACTAGCACCTCAAGCTAGCGCGTCTGCCATTCCGCCACTCGGACTTGCCTGCCCCCATTTCCTGGGTGCTGCAAAAGATTAACCGATGAACCGCCACGGCCCAAATCGCCCCTCTCACCTGAGCGTTTCCGCCTGCCCGGTGGTAGGAAAGTGGAGTGCCAACTACACAGGAAACCCCAGGCCAGGGTCGCGCCGAAGCCGAAGTCGTGGATCTCGTCAGTTCACTGATCCGCTTCGACACGTCCAACACCGGAGAGCTCGCGACGACGAAGGGCGAGCGCGAGTGTGCGGAGTGGGTGGCGTCCCAGCTGCAGGAAGTGGGCTACGAGACCGAATACGTGGAGTCGGGCGCACCGGGCCGCGGCAACGTGTTCGCGCGGCTGAAGGGCTCCGATCCCGACCGCGGCGCACTGTTGCTGCACGGTCACCTCGACGTCGTACCCGCCGAACCGGCCGACTGGCGCGTCCACCCGTTCTCCGGAGCCGTCGAGGACGGTTACGTGTGGGGTCGCGGCGCCGTCGACATGAAGGACATGGTCGGGATGATCCTGGCGGTCGCCCGGCAGTTCAAGGCGGAGGGCATCGTCCCGCCCCGCGACCTCGTGTTCGCGTTCGTCGCCGACGAGGAGGCCGGTGGCAAATACGGCTGCCAGTGGCTGGTCGAGAATCGTCCCGATCTGTTCGAGGGGGTCACGGAAGCCGTCGGCGAGGTCGGCGGCTTCTCCCTGACAGTTGCCCGCCCGGACGGTACCGACCGCAGGCTCTATCTCGTCGAGACGGCGGAGAAGGGTCTGGGATGGATGCGGCTGACCGCGAAGGGACGGGCCGGCCACGGTTCGTTTCTGCACGGCGACAACGCCGTCACCATCCTCGCGCAGGCGGTCGCCCGGCTGGGGGCACACACGTTCCCGCTGGTCATCTCCGATTCGGTGGCCGAATTCCTCGAAGCGGCCGGGGAGGAGACCGGCCTCGACTTCGACCCGACGTCGCCCGACCTCGACGGCACCCTCGCGAAGCTCGGCAAGATCTCCAACATCCTCGGTGCCACGCTCCGCGACACCGCGAACCCGACCATGCTCTCCGCCGGCTACAAGGCCAACGTCATCCCGCAGATGGCGGAGGCCGTGGTCGACTGCCGGATCCTGCCGGGCAGGCAGGCCGAGTTCGAGGCGGCGGTCGACGAACTCATCGGACCGGACGTCCAGCGCGAGTGGATCACGAAACTCGACTCCTACGAGACCACGTTCGACGGGCACCTGGTCGACGCCATGAACGACGCCATCCTCGCGCACGACCCCGGCGCCCGGACCGTGCCGTACATGCTGTCGGGCGGAACCGACGCCAAGGCGTTCGCGAAGCTCGGCATCCGGTGCTTCGGATTCGCACCGCTGCAATTGCCCGCCGACCTGGATTTCGGCGCGCTGTTCCACGGCGTCGACGAACGGGTACCCGTGGACGCACTACTGTTCGGTACACGCGTGCTGGAACATTTTCTGCTCCACAGCTGATCGAAAACCGATACGCGACAAGAGAGGAACCGCATGTCACACGATCCGTACGAGGCACTTCCCGACCTGCCGAGTTTCGAGCTGACCTCCACCGACGTCGTCGACGGGCAGCCGCTGAAGAAGGAACAGGTCAGCGGAATCTTCGGCGCCGGCGGCCACGACAACTCCCCGCAGCTGTCGTGGTCGGGGTTCCCCGCCGAGACCAAGAGCTTCGCGGTGACGGTGTACGACCCCGACGCGCCGACGGCGTCCGGGTTCTGGCACTGGGCGGTCGCCAACATCCCGGCCGACACGACCACGCTGGTGAGCGGCGCAGGCGACGACGAGGGAACCGGGCTCCCCAGCGGTGCGATCACGCTGAAGAACGACGCCGGACTGAGCCGTTTCCTCGGCGCCGCCCCGCCGGCAGGTCACGGCCCGCATCGCTACATCATCGTCGTCCACGCGGTCGACGTGGAGACCCTCGACGGCGTCACGGCCGAGTCGACGCCCGCGTTCCTGGGGTTCAACCTGTTCTCCCACGCGATCGCCCGCGCGACGATCCAGGGGACGTACGAGCAGTAACTCCGGTAGTTCCGGAACAGACC
>NZ_JBHUSF010000590.1:0-2185 GCF_042673295.1 Rhodococcus sp. NPDC057014 | reverse complement strand
CGCCCATCGTGTGATGGGCGGGCCCGGTTCCGGGATGCGGGCGTCTATCGACGCCCGGTCACGAGCTTGACCAGGAACAGGAGTATCACCGCGCCGAGGAGACAGGTGAAGAAGCTGAACCAGAGGCCGCCGCCTTCGACGTCGGTGCCGAAGAGGCTGAGGATGAATCCGCCGAGGAGTCCACCGACGACTCCGACGACGATGTTGAGGATGATCCCCATCTGGGCGTCGGTCTTCATGATCTTGCTGCCGATCCACCCGGCGAGGCCGCCGATGATGATCCAGCCCAGAATTCCCAGTCCTAGCACGTATCAGTCCTTTCAGGGGTGAGTGTCATCCGGCGGTCGCCGGTGTCACTGTTCGGCGCGCTGGCGTGCTTCCTGCGCCTCGGCCTTGCCGCGAGCCTTCTCCGCTTCGGCTTCCTTTGCGGCCGCCTCGCGCTGAGCGGCGGCTTTGTCCTGCTGCGCCTTGCCCTCGCGGGTGAGGTCGTCCTGGCCGGACACCGCACCCACGGCTTCCTTCGCTTTGCCCTTGACGTCTTCGACGACGCCCTTGACGGCCTCTGCCGGTCCGCTGTCGTTCTCAGCCATGTTCGTCACCTTTCGATAGGGGAATGGTCGGTCCGTGCTCAGCGCGCTTGCGAGGCGGCCTGCTTCTCGGAGTGCGCACCGTTGTTGGAGAGGCTGCCGCCGGAGTTCTCCAGGTGGGCGCGCACGAACCACTGGAACTTCTCGAGTTCGCCGGTCTGGCCGATGAGGAGGTCCTCGGTGATCGGGTCGAGTTCGCCTGTTTCGGCGATCGCTCTGCGGTTGTCCTCGACGACGCCGCTGTACACGAGGTCGAGGGCACCGAGGTGCGCCTGCGCCGTGTCACGGTTCACCGAGTAGTCGTCCCACGTGCGGTCGCGGGTGATGGCGGCCGGTGTGCCGTCGGGCGATTTCCCCAGGGCGGCGATGCGTTCGGCGACCGCGTCTGCGTAGCCGCGCACCAGTTCGACCTGCGGGTCGATCATCTCGTGCACGCCGATGAAGTTCGGACCCACCACATTCCAGTGAATGTGCTTGAGCGTCAGATGAAGATCGTTGTATGCGCTGAGCCGCTTCTGCAGGATGTCGGCGACTCGCGCTCCCTGATCGTCGGAAAGACCTGGCACGGTGAACTTCGACATTCTCGGTCCTCTCTTTCGCTTGCTGACTGCCTGCGGAACCCCGGGGCGTGGATACCCCGTTCGGTCGCCTGCGTGTCGGGGCGGCGCCCGGTGAACTCACCGCGTACCCGTGACGGAAGGTCTCGAATCACGGGCCCTGACCTCGCCGGCGGCTTCTGTTCGTGTCGCCACGCGTTCTCGACTCGATCGCTGAAGTTCCGACACTTCGACCGTACTACAAAATCTATGTCTGGCAAATCAGATCTTCTGTGGCGAGTGACGCGGATGCGTTGTGTCCGCCAGATCTCGATTGCGCAAACGCTCGGCCCGAACCGGCCCGTACTCGACAGAGACCCACTAGTTTCGGGTTGATTCGGCCAGGGGGCCGAAAGTGTGCACGCCGAGGAGGCGCAATGCTCAACGTGGTTCTGCTCGTGGTTCTGCTCGTTGCGAGCCTGGGAGGCGGCGCCGCGCTCCGCGGCCTCACCGATCGGAGGGCGGCACGATGAGCGCAGGCGACACACTGCCTGCCCGCCCGTCGACGGACCTGCAGACCGGCACGGTGCGATGGTTCAACGCCGATCAGGGTTTCGGGTTCCTCGCCCCGGCCGACGGTTCCGACGACGTCTTCGTCCACGTCTCCGAAATCGCGGGAGACGGTCACCGCGTCCTCGTGGACGGGCAGCGTGTCAGCTTCACCGTCTGCCGCACCGACACCGGCAATCAGGCACGCGACGTCCGGATCGCCTGAGACCCACCGAATCGGGTTCGTCGAACCACACGTCAGGGACACATTCGGGACACGTTCGCGCTTTCGTTCGCCGGCGGGTTGAGGGCCGCGGCAGCTGGGTACGCTGCCGAGAGTCGCAGAAACCGACGACACAGACGTGGAGTGCAGATGGCCGAGGTCGACGAGGTTAGACGAATGAAAACGAGATCCGGTGTGCCCGTGGAACTTCGTGTGGCGGCGGAGTTCGAACAATTGCCCGTGGTGCGCGCCGTGGCGGAAACGCTCGCCGTTCTGGGAGACTTCACGCT
>NZ_JBHUSF010000589.1:0-2196 GCF_042673295.1 Rhodococcus sp. NPDC057014 | reverse complement strand
GTTGCGAGGGGGACGCGGCGCCGGGGCGCGGCCGTCAGTCGAATCCGCCGCCACCGGAGGGCAGGGGCATCTTGATGACGCGGTCGTCGTTGGGTCCGGGCTGACCGGCGGTCTTGTTGACGGTGCTCACCCAGATGAGCCCGTCGGGACCGAGTGCGGCGCCACCGAGTTGGCCGTACCGGTCCTGGACGATGACACCCGGTGCGGTGGTGACGGCGCCCGTGCCGGGGTCGGCGGCGAGCGCCGACATGGCCTTCGCGGTGCTCAGTGACACCGCCACGACATCACCGGCGGCGACGCAGCCGCCGACGCCGGGCCGCTCCGGCCAGGTCCACACCGGAGACGACACCGCTCCGTCCGCGCTGACCCGGAGCAGCCGATCCTCCAGCGGGGTGCGGTCGGTGACCCACACGGCCACACCAGGGTCGACGCAGACCCCGCCCGCGGTCCCGATGCCCGACAGCACCACCTGCGGCCGGGGCTGGGCCGGCGTCGGTGCGGGCGACAGCGCGGTGACCTTCAGCAGTTTCCCGGCCAGCGACGCCGGATCGGCGGCAGCCGCCGGGTTGTTCGCGTTGCCGGTCAGGACCATCAGTTCGTCGCCCGAGAATTCGAGCGAACCCGCATTGCCCGTGTCACCGCGGGGGATCCCGCCGAGAACCTCCTTGGCGGAGTCTCCCGGTGCGATCCGCACCACCCGGTTGTCGGCCGGGGTGGTGACGTAGGCGTAGATGAGGTTGTCCTCGACGAAACTCGGGGACAGCGCGATGTCGAGGAGGCCGCCGTCCGTGCTGCCGTCGACGTCGACGCGCGCGATCTCCTTGGGAGTCTGCCCCTGAGCGACCTGCAGGATGCGTCCGGTCCGGCGTTCCGCGACCAGAGCGGTGGCCCCGTCGGGGAGGACGACGAGTCCGCCGGTGGTGTCGAGACAGGTCGCGATGACACTGGGATCCGGATCCTGGCACGGTCCCAGCGGCCCGCTCGGCGGCGGGGTGGTCGTGGTGGACGGCGGCGGGTTCTCCGGCTCCACCTCCGCGCCCGACGCCCCCGTCGGCTCGGGTGTGAAGGGGGAGGACGCGGAGTCGTCGAATTTCGCGCACCCGGCGGCGAGGACCGCCGTCACGCAGAGTGCGGACATCGCCATCTTGCGGGACGCCGTGCGGCGCCGCCCACCCACCATCATGATGGAGACGTTACGGAAGAGTGCGAGGTCGCCGCCACGCCGGTTCCGCCTACCAGCGTTGTCCGGCGGATCGACCTAGGCTTGACGGTGTGACTGACATGCGGAAAGACCCCAGCGAGTCGTCGGACGACGGTGCCGCGCAGCAAGGCGCCTCACCCGGCTACGGCGGGGTCTCGAGCCCTTACGACCTTCCCACCGAGCGGTTTCCGTCGGCCACGCCGACATCCGGTTCCGCGGGACAGGGTCTGCCGCACACCGACGACGAACTCGATTACGGCGATGCGCGCGGCGCCGGTCTGCCCACCGAGCAGATCCCCGCGTACCGGCAGTCGGTGTCCGACGGGTCGGACCAGCCGACGCAGGTGATCGGTGCGACCTCCGGTGCGTCCCTCGGGGCCACGGCAGGTGACTCCTCGACCGACCGGCTCGGCGAGGGGGACGTGAAGATCGGCCGCGGCACCCTGGATCTCGGACTGCTGGTACTGCGACTCGCGGTCGGTGGCACGGCGCTGGTGCACGGTCTGCAGAAGCTGACCGGAATGTGGAACGGGCCGGGCCTCGACGGTTTCGAGGAGGTGCTCGTGAATTCGGGCTTCCAGCAGGCGAAACTGCTCGCGATCCTCGGTGCCATCGGTGAGGTCGCGGGCGGTGCGCTGCTGATTCTCGGTCTCGTCACTCCGTTGGCCGCCGCCTCGGTGCTGGCGGTGATGATCAATGCGTGGGCGTTCCGGCAGATCGCGGAGCCGGGACTCGAGTACTTCGCGCCCTCGGGCACCGAGTACGAGACGCTGCTCGGTGTGTGCGCGGGCGTGATCATTCTCACCGGGCCGGGCCGGATCTCGCTCGACGGCCGCCGCGGCTGGGCCACGCGGCCGTTCATCGGTTCGTTCGCCGCACTGATCCTGGGCGTCGCCGCCGGCGTGTGTATCTGGATCTTCCTCAACGGCGCCAACCCGCTCATCTGATCGTTTCCCTGAACCACGACTGCGCCGCACCCCCGATCGGGAGTGCGG
>NZ_JBHUSF010000588.1:0-2200 GCF_042673295.1 Rhodococcus sp. NPDC057014 | reverse complement strand
GGGTAAAGGGGGAGTGGGTCAGTGGACGCCGGCGGTGAGGAAGGCCGGCAGTTGCCGGTGCGGGGTTCGCTGGAGAACGTCCGCGACGATGCTCTCGAAATGGCCGAGATGCCGGTACATCTCCTGTTCGATCTCGACAGGGTCGCCCCGCTTGAGCGCTGCCAACGTCGCTTCGTGCAACTCCACCCCGCATTCGTAGTCTTCCGGTGTGCGCAACATCATGTCGTGGACGGGGGCGAGCTCCTTTTCCAGTCCCTTCATCATCGCCTCGAGGGACGGGTTGCCCGCGGCGCGCCAGATGGTCCGGTGGAACAGCAGCTCGGCCTGAGCTGCCCGTGCGAGGTTGTCCTTGTGGGCGCGCAGTAGATCGATCGAGTGTTGCATCAGCTGGTAGTGCTCGTCGGTGGCGCGCACGGCGGCCAGTTGCGCCACGCGCGGTTCGAGGGTCTTGCGCGCCTCCAGGATGCGGAAGATCTCGTCGGCCTGGAGGGGGTCGGCCTCCGGCAAATTCTCGAGGCCCTCGGGAATCCAGATCGAGATCACCTCGGGGTTGCCGTGCCGACCCGGGCGGCTGCGGAGGATGCCCGCCTCGACGAGCTTGGAGATCGCGCTGCTGACCGTCGGACGCGAGACGTCCATCTGTGCGGCGAGCACCCGCTCCCCGGGCAGGACATCGCCTTCGCGCAGCTCGCCGGACTTGATGCGGTCGATGATCTGGTGCATGACGTCGCCGCCCGCGCTTCGGCTCCGTACCGGCCTGAAGTCCCTCACCTTTGCCTCCTTGTACGTTGCCGTGCCTGCTCCATTCCATGGTAAGACATCTGCCAAATATGGCCAGTCATTGTGTCCGATGAAGAAGCGGATCGGTTGCGGTCCCGCTACAGGGGTGACGCACCCGCCAGCACTGCGATCGCATCCGTGGTGAGACCGAGGGTGGCGACGAGGATGCCGACGAGGGCCCACAGCGATGCGGACTCGTCGTCATCTGTGGAGTGGGTCGCAGCGCCCAGAAGGTCGGCGGCGAGTTCACCGACGCCCAGGACGACGGCGAGTCCCGGCATCCAGAACGTCAAGACGGACAGCGTGCCGAACACCATCCCGACAATGGGGAGTAGGAGAGCGATGTCCAACTTCTGGATGGATGCCGAGGGACGGCGTCGGTTCCTCAGCGAGAAGCACGTGGCGGTGATTGCTGTCGCCCGCGACGGCGCGGCGACCCTGGCGGTGCCGGTCTGGTACCGGCTCGACGAGTCGGGGGACCTCCTCGTGTGGACAGAACGCGGCACCATCAAGGAACGACTGGTCCGCGCAAGCGGTCGCCTCAGCCTTCTCGTCCAGGACGAAAACCCGCCGTATCGATACGTCAGCGCGGAGGGACCGGCCACGATCGTCGACACTCACAAACGTAGAAACAGCTCCACGTAGAACAGCTCCCTGTATGCCGCGGGTCAGTTCGTGTACAGCGCCGCGCCGAGTCCGCCGTCGACGACGATGGCCGCGCCGTTGACGAACGACGCGTCGTCCGAGACGAGGAACCGCACCACATTGGCGACTTCCGCGGGTTCGGCGATCCGCTCCATCGGATAGGCGGAGGCAATTTCCTGCCGTGCCAGCTCAGGGTCGGCATGGGCAGCGAAGTACTGCTGGACCATCGGGGTGTTCATGTCACCGGGAAGCACTGCGTTGGCGCGGATTCCGGCGCGCGCCAGTCGGCGTGTGACGGCGATGCTGCGTGTGAGTCCGAGAACCGCATGCTTACTGGCGGTATATGCGGTCAGCATCGGGTCTGCGCTCACCGACAGGACGGAGGCGATGTTGACGATGCTTCCTCCGCGGCCGTGTCGCAGCATTGTGGCTGCGGCATGTTTGCACACCCAGAAGGGGGCGCGCACGTTCGTCAGGTCGATGGCGTCCCAGTCCTCGTTCGTGGTCTCCAGAAAGTTCCGTTCGATCTGACGTCCGGCATTGTTGACCACGAAGTCGAGGGTTCCGAAGCTGGTCTCGACGTGTGTGAGGGCCTCGACCACGCTCGGCTCGTCCGTGACATCGGCCTGTAAGGCAACGACGGTCCCGTGCAGCCCCCGGGCCATCTGCGCGGTTTCCTGCAAGGTGTCGGCGTTGCGGCTCAGGGCGATGACGTTGGCGCCGTGGGCGGCCAGCGCCAGCACTGTTGCCCGGCCGAGACCACCGGAAGCGCCGG
>NZ_JBHUSF010000587.1:0-2202 GCF_042673295.1 Rhodococcus sp. NPDC057014 | reverse complement strand
CAACGGACCGGGCCTGCAGCTCGAGTTCCACGATCATGGAGGTACCTCTGATGTCCATCTCAACCCCCGTCGAGGACGTGACGGTACGCCGTGCATCCGGCTCGGCGCCGCTGATCACGACGGCCGATCTTCCCCCGACCTCGCACTTCGTCGACGGCGTGTTCGACCAAGCTGCTCCCGGCGACGTGTTCGATGTGATCGACCCCAGCACGGAGAACGTCATCGCTCAGATCCCGCAGGGCACCACCGAGGACGTCGACCGCGCAGTGAACGCCGCCGCAGCGGCCGCGGAAGCCTGGGCACGCGTGGTGCCCAAGGAGCGGTCGGAGATTCTGCACAAGATCGCCGACCGGCTCGCCGCGAACGCCGACCTGCTCGCCCGACTCGAATCGGTGAACGCCGGAAAGCCCCTGGCCGTCTCCCGTGACGACGTCGACGGCACCATCGACACCTTCCGCTTCATGGCCGGCGCGCTGCGCGCGACCACGTCCATGGCGGCCGGGGATTACGTCGAGAACCACCTGTCGGTGATCCTGCGCGAACCCCTCGGAGTGGTCGGGGTGGTCACCCCGTGGAACTACCCCCTGCTGATGGCGGCATGGAAGATCGCACCCATCCTCGCCGCCGGCAACACCCTCGTGATCAAGCCGTCGGAGCAGACCCCGCTGACGACCCTGAAGTTCGCCGAACTCGTCGCCGACCTGCTGCCCGCCGGAGTGCTGAACGTGGTCACCGGCCGCGGCTCGGTCGTCGGCGCCCGGCTCGCCGAGCACCCGGACGTGGACATGATCGCCCTCACCGGGTCGGTGGGCAGTGGCCGCGCCGTCGCCCGCGGTGCCGCCGAGACCCTCAAGCGCGTCCACCTCGAACTCGGCGGCAAGGCGCCGGTCGTGATCTTCGCCGACGCCAATCTCGAGGAGGCAGCGGAGTCGCTGCGGGTCGCGAGCTTCTGGAACTCCGGGCAGGAGTGCGGCGCGGCGTGCCGCGTCCTGGTCCACGAGTCGGTCGCCGACAAGTTCGTCGAACTTTTCGTCGCCCAGGTCCGCGAACTCGCCGTCGGCGAACCCGGCTCCGGCGACGACATCGAGATCGGACCGCTCGTCTCCAAGGCCCATTTCGATCGGGTCGTCGGTTACCTCGATCGCGCCGCCCAGCAGGGCATCCGTGTCGCCATCGGCGGAACGGCGCTGGCCGGCACCGGCTACTTCGTGGCACCGACGGTGCTCGTCGACGTCCCCGACGGCGCCGAGCGCTCCCGTGAGGAGATCTTCGGACCCGTCGTCACCGTCGAGACGTTCACCGACGAGGACGAGGCCGTGCGCCGCGCCAACGACGTCCCCGTCGGCCTGTCCGCTTCGGTCTGGACCGAGAACGCGCGCCGCAGCCACGACATCGCCGCACGGCTGGATTCCGGTACGGTCTGGGTCAATTCACACCTGGTGCTGGCCAACGAGGTCCCGTGGGGTGGATTCAAGGGTTCCGGTTACGGCCGCGACCTGTCGATCTACGCCCTCGACGACTACTCCCGCACCAAGCACGTCATGCACAACCACAGCCGCTGATCCACAGCTGCCCGAGCCGGTGCGACACAAGCCACATTCGGTGCCGGATGCCGCTTATGCGGTGGTCGTAGACGGTCCGCGGTTACGTCCAGGATCCCAGCGGTGTGCCGGTGCAGGGTTCGTCCGCAGATGATCAGTCCGCGTGCTTCGTCGAGTATGTAACTGGCGAGACATCAACGGATTTGATGCGTAAATTACGTCGAGAAGCGTGGACACTGCCGTTCAAATCAGAGTTTGAGCATCGTGACCACCCAGCCCTCTCGAGGCCGGGTCTATTCGAGGGTGTTCGGTTGAGAAGGACGTCCGGCGCCGATCGAACGACCGCATCATGAATGACGTCGCCGTCGACATCCCCGGGCGCCGCCGATACCCGGATCCGTCGTGGGATCCGGGTATCGCGCTCGTATCAGAAGTCCGCGGTGATTCCGACCTGGGCGCCGAGGGTTTCGAGGTCGGTGCGGGTCTGGTCGGGCAGGACGACACCGCCGGCGTCGAGGTTGCGGTGTTCGGCGCGGTCTTCGAGTTCGCCGGGATAGAAGATCTCCTCGGCGCCCTCGGCGAGGGCGGTGTTCTTGACCTCGTCGATGAGTTCGCCGACCGAGTCGAGGTAGGCGGTGGTCGAGCCCATGGCGGCGACGTC
>NZ_JBHUSF010000586.1:0-2303 GCF_042673295.1 Rhodococcus sp. NPDC057014 | reverse complement strand
GCTCCGGCACGGCACGACAGTCGTCATGATCGGCCCGCAGGAGACCATCGCCCACGACGTCGGCCGGCGCGGAAAGATCGTGCTGCTGCCACGGCTCGCGGCGAGCGAGAACCTCACCACCCATCTGTCGTCGATCGTGACGCGGATCGAGGAAGACCGGGTGGTGATCGCGACCGGCGGCGAGGAGCGGATGGTCGACGCCCCCGGCGAACTGCTGATCTCACACGGCGTCGAGCCCCGCGCCGACCTGCTCGCCGCGCTGAGGGGGCTGGCACCGCGACTCGGCGTCCACCCCGTCGGCGACGCGAGCGGCGACGGCGGCTCCATCCACGCTGCGCTGGTGACCGCGGCCGATGTCGCCGCGAAGATCACCGCGGCAGCCGACGCCCGCGAGGAGATCAGCGCATGACGGCGATTCCGCCCCTCGGCCTCGGGACCTGGCCGCTGACCGGTCCGGACGCCACCCGGGCCGTGCTGTCCGGCATCGAGGCGGGCTACCGGCTGATCGACACGGCCGCCATCTACGGGAACGAGGACGCCGTCGGCGCCGCCCTCGCGGAGTGCGGTCTGCCCCGCGGCGAACTGTTCGTCACCACCAAACTGCGGGGGAGCGATCACGTGTCCGGCGACATTCGCGGCGCCGTCGAACGCAGCCTGAAGAGTCTCGGGCTCGATCGGCTCGACCTGTTCCTCATCCACTGGCCGCTGCCACGCCACGACAGGTACGTCGCGGCATTCGAGGCGATGCTCGCCTGCCGCGACGCCGGCCTGGTCCGTTACGTCGGTGTCTCCAACTTCCTGGGCACGCACCTGCGCCGCGTCGTCGCCGAGACCGGAGAGGCCCCGGCCGTCAACCAGATTCAGATGGACCCCTCGCTCGCCCGGCTGCCCGTCCGCCGCGCGAACGACGAACTCGAGGTGTCCACGCAGTCGTGGAGTCCGCTCGGCCGCGGCGACGTGCTCGGCGCACCCGCGGTCACTGCGATCGCCGAACGCCTCGGCCACTCGCCCGCGCAGGTGGTCCTGGCCTGGCATCGCGCGCAGGGTGTCGTCCCGATTGTCCGGTCGGCCGATCCCGCACGTCAGACCGAGAACCTGGCCGCCCTCGACGTCCGGCTCACCGCCGGGGACGTCGACGCCCTGGACCGTCTCGACCGCGGCGAGTCCGCGGCCCGGGACGTCGAAACCGAGGAGCACTTCTGATGGCACTACGAATCGGCATCGTCGGCTGCGGCAAGATCGCCGGCAACCACGCCCGGGCCTTGCAGCAGGTGCCCGGCGTCGAGGTCGTCGGGTGCTGCGACCCCGACCTGGAACGGGCCCGGACATTCGCTGCGGCGCACGGCATCACGACGGCCGTCGGGTCGGTCGCGGAATTACTCGCGCTCGGTCTCGACGCGTGCACCGTGTGCACCCCGCATCCCGTCCACGAAGAGGTCGTCGTCGCGGCCGCGCAGGCGGGCATCCACGTGTTGTGCGAGAAGCCGATCGCCGTCGACGTCGCCGCCGCCGACCGGATGATCGAGGCCGCCGACCGCGCGGGCATCACGTTCGGGGTGCTGTTCCAGCGCCGCTTCTGGCCCGCCGCCCGCCGCATCCGGGATGCGATCGACGACGGCCGGATCGGTGTTCCGGTACTCGGTGAGGCGTCGGTGATCCTGCACCGCCCGTCGTCCTACTACTCCGCCGACGCGTGGCGCGGACGGTGGGACACCGACGGCGGCGGTGTCCTCATGACGCAGGCCGTGCACCAGATCGACATGCTGCAGTGGTTCATGGGCGAGGCCGTCCAGGTGTGCGGCTTCATCCGCACCCACACGCACGGCGAGCACATCGAGACCGAGGACAGCGCGTCGGCGGTCGTGTCGTTCGCGTCGGGCGGCACCGCCACCGTCACCGCGACCACCGGCGCCAACCACAACCTCGGCAACCGGGTCACCGTGCTCGGACAGACCGGTGCGATCGCGAGCGTTCTCGAATTCCCGGAAGGGCAGGAGGGTGTCAACGAAATCTGGACCGTGCCGGGCGACACCGAGTTCCGGGCGCCCTACACCTCCGACGTCCGCGCCAACCTCGACGTCACCGAGGTCAACGCCGGACTCGCCGATTTCCACACCCTCCAGGTGCAGGACTTCGCGGACGCCGTCCTGACCGGCCGGGCGCCTGCCGTCACCGGACGCGACGCCCGCGCCTCGCTCGCGATCGTCGCCGCCGTCTACGAGTCGTCCCGCACGGGCCGCGTCGTCGACCTCACGCCCGCCCCGGCCCCCGTCACCACCAAGGAGAACGCATGACCCCCGACC
>NZ_JBHUSF010000585.1:0-2316 GCF_042673295.1 Rhodococcus sp. NPDC057014 | reverse complement strand
TTCGTGACTGGGCGATCGGAGAGGGCCGCGAGGTGTCTCCCCGCGGCCGGATTTCGGCGGAGATCGTGCGAGCTTTTCATGACGCTCAGGCGGCGAAGGCTCAAGCAAATGCGGTGCCGGCGAAGAAGGCGGCTGCGAAGAAGGTAGTCGCGGGGACGGCTCCCGCGAAGAAGACGGCCGCGAGGAAGTCGCCGACGAGGAAGTCGCCGGCGAAGAAGACGGCCGTGGAGAAGGTTGTCGAGAAGGAGGCTCCGGTGAAGGTACCGGTGGCGAGCAGGGTGCCGGCGAAGACAACGGCCGCGAGGAAGGCTCCGGCGAAGAAGACGGCCGCGACAAAGGGTCCGGGGAAGAAGACAGCAGCGGGGAAGGCCGCCGGGGAAACGACGGCCGTGGAGGAGGTTGTCGGGAAGGAGGCTCCGGTGAAGGGAGCGGAGGCGGGCACGGTGCCGGCGGAGAGGACGGCCAAGGAGATTCGAGAGTGGGCGATCGGGGAGGGCCGTGAAGTGTCCTTCCGCGGTCGGATTTCGGCCGCAATCGTGCGTGCCTTCCATGACGCTGTGGCGAAGTTGCCGGTTGTGGGCGGCTGAACCGAGTGGTGTCCGCTGTTGATCGTGACCGACCGACTCCGGGTTTTCTGGGTTCTCTTAATCCGACGGACGTTCAGTAGGCGAACCCTTGCCTTTCTCTTCGGAGCCAGGCTCATCGAAGGTGAGCGCGCTGGTGTCACAGCAATGAACGCTGGCGGACGGTTGGTGCGACTGGTACGGGAGGTTGCATTCACGAGCGCTGGTCGACAGTGTGCACCGAGGGGCCGAGGGGCCTTCCGCTGGCACCTGCTGGGTGAATGTCGGTGCCGAGAACTGTCGCCCCGCACTATCGGTGGCCGAATCTGCTCGGGCGGTGTGTCGCTGTGTGGTCTCTCTCGCGGTCAGGCGAGGACGATCAGTATCGGTTCAGTCGGTTGGGCGATTCCCGGCACTCGCGCTGACGCCGCGACGTGGTCGCCCGATATGGAAGGAGGGCTCGGTCGGGTTCCCTCGAGCGGCGTTATTTGCGGCCGGCGGTCCATTTCAGGCCCCAGCGGTAGGCCTTGGAGATGTCGGATTGGGTGCCGTTGATATACCGCACTTCTCGGGTGACGGTGAGTTCGTTGCGTTCGTTGTTAAGCAGGGCGATGGCGCAGGATCGGGCGCGGTTGTCGGGCGAGTCGAGGCGCACTTCCACTTCGGGGCCATGGGGTGGGTACAGGGTGACGACGCCGTCGGCGGACCAGTTCGGGGTGCCGTCGTAGATGTAGGCGAAGATGAGGATGCGTTTGAAGTCGGCGAGGTGGGCGAGGTTGATGTGGAGGTTCTCGCCGCCGGAGTTGGTGCCGGATCTGTCGTCGCCGTCGAGGGCGATGTAGGGCGGGTAGTGCAGGTCGCCGAACGCGTTGCCGAGTGCTTGGACGACACCGTTGGACCCGTTGTGGAGTTGGTACAGGCAGGCGAGATCGAGGTCGATCGCACCGTTGCCGAGGAATCCGCGCCGGCCGCGGGTCCAGTTGAGGTTGACCCGCATCGTGCCGGTGTCGCCGCCCTTGGCGAGGGACACGGTGGGGGTGGTGAGGGTGACCTTGCTGAGCTGGACCCGCGGCTGCGATACCGGAGGCGGGGTGGGCGCCGGGGACGCAATGACGGGTGCGGGTGGCTGGTTCGGGGGAGCAGGAGGGTAGGTGGGTGCAGGCGGGTGGGTGGGCGCGTCGTCGACGGTGACACCGTGTTCGGTGACGAGGGCCTTGAGGCCGCTGTCCCAGCCGGCGGAGACGTTCCGGATCTTCCATTGTTCACCGCGCCGGTAGATCTCGGCGAGGACGGCGGCCCGTTCGGTGGTCAGGCCCAGAGCCGGGGCCGAGACCGAACCCAGCGTGACGCCGAGGCCGGGGATGGCGGCGAGGCTGCCGGGAGCGGAGTCGTCCATGCTCACCGCCAGGCGCAGGGTGTCGATCCCGTACGGCACTTTGGTGACGTCGACCGCGACCGTGCTGGGGCCGGTGAGCCGGACCGCTCCCTCGGGGGAGGCGGGTTGGTTGAAGAAGACGAAGTCGCTGTCGTTTCGCACCTTCCCGGTGGAGGTGACCTGGAAAACCATGAGGTCGACGGTCCCGGGGGTGACGCCGGCGACGGTGACGGTCAGCTGCGGTGAGGTCAGTGGGGTGTTCTGGCCGCGGACAAGCGAAGTCATGGGGCTCTATCTCCTGCAGTTGCTGTGATGAAAGGGGATACCGCTCGCACCGGGTGTGGCTGCTGGTCGGCGCCCAGACGGGCACAGGGGGCG
>NZ_JBHUSF010000584.1:0-2348 GCF_042673295.1 Rhodococcus sp. NPDC057014 | reverse complement strand
CGCCGTCGGCCAGCGCGACTACCTGTCCGGCATTGCCGCGCTCGGCGCGTCGGTCACGACGGACAGTCGCGTCCGGATGCAACTGAGCCATCGACGGCTCGTCGAGCGCTCGGTGCGCTGGCTCCTGGCGAGCAGACGGCAGACCATCGACGTGACCGGCGAAACTGCCCGCTTGACTCCCCTCGTGGAGTCGCTGCGCGAGTGCCTGCCGAACTTCCTCGTCGGCGCCGATCGGGCGGCGGTCGATGCCAAGCGCCGGCGGTACCTCGACGACCGGAAGGTCCCCGACGTCTTGGCCCGCAGGGCCGCGAGTCTGTTCCAGGAGTTCTCGCTGTTCTCGATCAGCGAAACCGCACTGCGCACAGGTCAGAACCCGGAACTAACAGCTCGTACCTATTTCCAGGTCGCCGATCGGTTCCGGCTCGACACGCTCCTGCGTCGGGTCGCCGCCCTCCGCCGAGTCGACAATTGGGACGCGATGTCCCGGGCCGCTCTCCGTGATGATCTCTACTTCGCCGTCAGCGACGCCACACGGCGTCTCATCGATGGTGCGGACTCGAGCCAGTCGCACACCGACCAGGTCTCGAATCTTGCCTCCGACTGGCTCGACAACGTGCTGGACTCGGCGCTGGACCCCGCACGCGAACCCGAGCTGGCGATCCTGCTCGTAGCCACCAACGCCCTGCGCTCGTTCGCCGAGAACATCGCCTAGCGGCATCGTCCGCACCGGCCTTCCGAACCCGACGCACCCGCCGCACTCGAACCGGAGCCAGATCCTCACATGCCCGCTACACCTGTGTCCGTCCACCAACTGCCAGATATCGCCGGTGCGGATCTCGGCGTCAGCCAATGGCGCGAAGTGCCCCAGTCCGACATCAGTGGGTTCGCCGCGCTGACAGGGGACGACCAATGGATTCACACCGACCCCGCACGCGCGGACTGGGCCCGTTCGGAACCACAATCGCCCATGGGTATCTGACCCTCTCCCTCGTCGTTCCACTACTCACCGAACTGCTCGACCTCACCGACGTCGGGATGGTCGTCAACTACGGGCTCAACCGGGTGCGCTTCCCGGCGGCGGTACCCGCCGGTGCGCGCCTCCGACTCGCTGCGACCGTGACCGAGGTGACTCGGATCGGCGACGACTGCTACGAGCTGATCATCCTCGGCAAGCTCGAATGCGACCGCTCCCCAAGCCGGCAGCTGTCATCGAACTGATCTACCGCGCATACGAGTAGATCTCTGAAGAGGGGGAATTCGTCCGTTGTCCATCCTGAAATCCGTCCCGTCCTTCGATCTCGGGGTACTGAAGAACGCCGCGGTCGATGCCGATCCCGCAGGCTTCCTACGTTCACTCGGTGCGGCAGGCATCGGCTCCTTGAAACACCCGAGCGGAACTGCCGCTGCGCATTGTCGGCTCCTACTCGGCTCCGGCAGCCCCACAGATTGCACGGAAACTACCGAAGGAGTTCAGTTGTCCTCGCTACATTTCGACGAACGCGTAGCCATCGTGACCGGAGCCGGCAACGGTCTGGGTCGATCGCACGCCCTCGAACTCGCTCGCCGGGGTGCGCGGGTGGTGGTCAATGACCTGGGTGGCTCACTACATGGTGACGGACAGTCGACGGACGCAGCGCAGGCCGTCCTCGACGAGATCACCGCGTTCGGCGGTACGGCTGTCGCCAACCGAGACAGCGTCGCCACGGAAGAGGGCGGTCGCGCGATCGTCCAGACGGCACTCGATGAATTCGGCCGGTTGGACGTTCTGGTCAACAATGCAGGCATTCTGCGGGACAAAGCCTTTCACAAAATGGATGGCTCGATGATCGACGCCGTCATCGACGTTCACCTCAAGGGAGCACTGTTTGTCAGTCAACCCGCCTTCCGTGCCATGCGGGAGGCGGGCTACGGCCGCATCGTCAACACCAGCTCGGCCTCCGGCCTGTTCGGCAATTTCGGGCAGGCGAACTACGGCGCCGCGAAGGCGGGGATCGCAGGCCTCACCCGCGTTCTCGCGCTGGAAGGGGCGGCCTACGGGATCACCGCGAACGCAATCGCGCCGATTGCCGCGACCCGCATGACGGCGGGGCTGCTCGGCGATCTGGCATCACACGTGACGCCGGAAGGCGTCAGCCCGGTAGTTGCGTTCCTCGCACACGAGGACTGCCCCGTCTCGGGAGCCGTGTACTCGGTTGCCGGCGGCCGGGTTGCCAAGATCTTCGTCGGCGAAACCTCGGGGGCAATCCTGGAGGAGCTGACCGCGGAAGCGGTTCGTGACCAACTCTCCGAAATAGACGATCAGAGCACATATCACGAGCCCACGTCATTGGACATGGCCACGGCGATCA
>NZ_JBHUSF010000583.1:0-2382 GCF_042673295.1 Rhodococcus sp. NPDC057014 | reverse complement strand
GTCTCCCCCCTGTGGCGCCTGCGGCACCCGTGAGTACTTGTTAACGTCCGGCGGTTAACAAGTACTCACGGGCGGCGGAGCCGCAACCGCCAGATACCGAGGTCCGAGGGCACTCCGCTGGGGGCGGGGGCGAAGAAAGCGCGTCGCCACGGCTTGACCCCGACCCCCAGTTGGTCGAGGGTGCCCGGCTGCAGACTCGACAGCGTGGCGGACGACGCCATCACGTTGCCGTCGCCGCCCAGTTCCATCATGCGGGCCGCGACGGTCACGTCGACACCGAGCCAGTCGCTGCCGATCTGCCGGGGCGAACCGGTGTGGATGCCGACGCGCATCCGGGGGCGGTAGCCGTCCACCTCGACGTCCGCGAGGGCGTCCTGCGCGGCGAAGACGGCGTCGATCGCGCGGTCGGGGCTGGAGAACACGGCCATCACGCCGTCGCCGAGTCGTTTGACCACGTGCCCGCCCCGGTCGACGATGGGGGTCTCGACGGCCCGGGCGACGTCGCGCAGCAGGGCGAGGGTGGCGCTGTCGCCGGCGGGCAGCGACCAGCTGGAGAACCCGACGAGGTCGGTGAACACGATGGTCACCTCCTGTGTTCCCCGCCCGCGTCCGGTGCGCTCGAGCAGTGCCTGCCACACCTGCAGCGCGCCGAGGCTCATCTCGCGGGACGCGCCCGGCTGGTGGTCGAGGAAGCGGTCGGCGACGCGAGCGATGGCCCGGGCGCTCCCGGGGCCCGCCGTCGACAGTGGGTCGCCGAACGCGGGATCACCGGGCAGCGCGCGACGAACCTTCCGCAGGCCCTCGATCAGCTGTGGTTGCCGGTTCACCGACCCCACCCAGCCCAGCACCTTGTCGCCCCGTTTCGGCGTCTGCGCAGCGCCGAGCTCGGCACTGTTCTCTTCGGCGGGGTCGTCGCTCACGAGAATAAGAGTAACTCAGCGTCACATGCACAAACCCGTGACGAATCGGACATCACTCGGTGGCCCGCGCCTTCTCGCGGTCCGCGCCGACGGGCACCCCGTTCGGGCCCGCGAGCGACTCCGCGTACACCCCGACTGCATACGCGACGGCGGCGGCATTCTTGGCGAGCGCGGCCCGGTCCACGTTCTCGAGGGTATCGGTCGCGCTGTGGTAGTTCTTGTCGTACACGACACCCGGGGTGCCGCCCCACTTCTGCGCCTGCTCGGGGGTCTTCGTCTCGTCGGCGCCGCTGAACACGCCGCCCGACGGGATGCCGTGCTCGATGAACGGACCGTAGTCGGAGCGGCCGTCGAAGTCCGTGCCGTCCGCGGCGATGCCGTCGCCCTGCAGGAACTCGGTGAACGTGCGCTCGATGCCCGCGGACCCCTCGGGTCCGGGCCCCTCGCCGACGTTGTCGGAGTTGTCGCCGTCATAGGCCAGGTAGCCGGCGTTCTCGGAACCGAGCATGTCGAAGTTCAGGTACAGCGCGATATCGTTCCGCTGCTCCTCGCCGAGGCTGTCGACGTACGCCTCCGAGCCGAGCAGACCCAATTCCTCGGCGCCCCAGAACGCGAAGCGCACCGCGTTGTCGACGTCGGGCGAACCGCCGAGCTGCACGGCCGTTTCGAGGGTCGCGGCGACGCCGGTGCCGTTGTCGTTGATGCCGGGGCCCTCGGGGACGCTGTCCAGGTGCGCTCCGACCATCACGACGTTCTCCGTCGACCCGGTCTTCGTCTGCGCGATGACGTTGCGCGCGGTGCTCGACTCGGTGGTCGTGTCGAGCGTGAGGGTGACGTCGCCCCCCGCCTGTTCGAGCGCGGCGCCGTCCGCCTTGCTCACCCCGCCCGTGGGGACCTTGCCGACATCCGGGTCGCCGAGGGTGCCGCCGCTCATCGGTCCGTCCTCGTTGTTGACGACGATCACGCCTGCGGCGCCGCGTTCGGACGCCACCTGCTGCTTGGCCGCGAACGGGCACACCCCGCGGTTCACGAGGACGATCGCCCCCGTCACGTCGAGGCCGTCGTAATCGGTGACCTCGCATCCCGGACTGTCGTCTTTCGCGGCGGGCACCAGGCGGGCGGTGAGCCCCTGCGGACCGGTCGACGGCGAATACGACAGCGCCCGGACGTCGAAGTCCCGGTCGCCGGACCGCAGGGCCTCCGTCCGCACGTCGAACTTGTGGAACTCGAATTCCGGGGTCTGGACGTCGAAGCCCTTGTCTTCCAATATCTGTGCGACGTAGTCGACGCTCGCGTCGTAGCCGGACGTTCCGGCCGCGCGGTTGCCGTCGTTGCTCTCGGCGATCGTCTGCAATTGCTGGAGGTGCCCCACCACACCGCTCTCGGTGACCGAGGCCGCGAGAGCGCTCGCGTCGACCGGCGGCGAATCGGGTTCACTCGTCGACGAGCACCCGGCCAGGAC
>NZ_JBHUSF010000582.1:0-2398 GCF_042673295.1 Rhodococcus sp. NPDC057014 | reverse complement strand
GTCTTCGACCGCGCCAGTGCCGTCAACTCGTCCCGATTATGCAAAGCCAAAGGCGTAATTCACACGCCGCGGTACCTCAAATCTGACTACCAGACTATTGTTCCGACGCAGCGCTAGCGAGAGCCTCGCGGAGCTTTCGTCGGAGATACTTGCCTGAGGTCGATTTCGGGATCGAGTCCACGAACTCGATCTGGCGGGGGCGCTTGTAGGAACCGAGCGCGACTGTGCAGTGCGCTGTTAACTGCTCCGCGGTTACGGATGCACCTGGGTCACGCACGACCACCGCTGTGACGCGCTCCCCCCATTTCGGATCGGGAAGTCCGATTACACAGACCTCGGCAATTCCGTCCAGTCGATCGAGGACGCTTTCGACCTCGGCCGGATACACATTGAGTCCACCCGAGATGATGACGTCCTTCTGCCGATCGACCACGTAGTAGTAGCCGTCCTCGTCGACGTAGCCGATGTCGCCGGTATGAAGCCACCCACGCTCAATCGTGGCAGCGGTGGCTTCCGGATTTCGCCAGTACTCCTTCATGATCAGCGGGCCCCGCAAGACAATCTCTCCCTGTTGTCCGGGCCCGAGCGGCTCAAGATCCGGACCAGCGATCATTGCCTCGACACCGATGGTCGGTTTCCCGACACTCGAGGGACGGGAATTGATACCCTCAACGCCGTCCGGCTGGATGTTGAAGCCACCCGCCTCGGTTAGCCCGTAGCCCTGCATCGCGGTAATCCCGTTGTCCTGCAGCCATCCCAGCATCGACTCCGATACCGGCGCACCTCCGATGGCAACGAATCGCAGCGACTTCAGCGCTGACACGCGATCACCGAAGGTAGTCCGAATCATGTTCCATGCAGTTGGAACACCCGGCGCGATCGTGACCTCGAACCGCTCGATCAACCGAACATACATTTCGGCGTCAAAGGACTTGGTGAGGACAACCGTGAGACCCTGACTCAGCCACGGATAGGTGATGGACACCAGTGCACCCGTGAAGCACAACGGGAAGGGAACAATGCCCTTGTCGGTGTGCCCGAGGTTCCAGGTGAAGGTCATGGTGTAGGCGAGATGCTCGAGATTGCTGTGGGTGAGCACAACACCCTTCGGCACGCCGGTCGTTCCGGACGTGAAGTTGATGAGAGCCATGTCTTCGGGACCGACGTTTGGGAGTTCGACTTCTTCGGAGAAACCCGGAAGGACGCTCGCATTTAGTGAGCCCTCGAAGAGCGGGCCGTCTATTCCAACCCATCTCGCCACCGAGACATCTGGTCGGACGCTGGCAATCACGTCGGAGAAGTGGCGCTCCGACACCACCGCGGCAGGCTCGGTGTTTCCGAGCATCCAAGACATCTCGCGGGGAGTCACGAAGGTGTTGATCGACACGAACGCTGCGCCCGCTCGATGCACGCCGAAGAACGTCACCATGAACTCGATCCGGTTCGTCATGAGACACGCAACTCGGTCTCCCCGACTGACGCCTTGGTGCGCCAGAAACTGTGCGAACGCAGTCGCGCGAGCATCGAGTTCCGCATAGGTCACCGTCTCCTCGCGGCCGTCATCGTCCACGTAGACGATTGCGGGGTGATCCGGATGCCTGCGCGCCCAAGCGGCAAGCCACCGCGAACTGTCCGTCAGCATCAGGAGTTCCTCCATGCCTCTCGATAGTCTTTACCGGTGCTACTTTGCCGACCATCGGACGGTTTGTCAATCGTCGGTCAGTTCATCGAGAGCCGTTGACCGATTCTCGAAAATACTGCGCCCCAGCCGATAACAGCCAATCGACACCGTTCCAACACGCTCGCTGCGAGGACGTAATGTGCGGTCGCATCTCGCCAACTGCGGCGACGAATCTCCTCGTGGCCAGCATCCATCGTGGACTCGGCATTGCAGACCTCGTTCGGGTCCGGTTGCCCACCAGGACAGAAGAGTTGAACAGAAGGGCCCAGTCGAAGGAAACGAATGGCGTCCGGCACCCAGCATCCGTGTTGGACGAGCTGCGCCGAGTCGAGACGACACAAGCAGATGCCGACGAGACGAAGCGCCACTCGTGCGCACTCCAGGGACGGGTCTGTGCGTACCCGACGAGGGCGACGTGCGTGCGGAACGACTCCGCCGCACGACACTTCACAAGCGCTGCGCAGAAGGATGATCCAGGTGGGCCCATCGATCGATCACTCCTAAACCATGGACCGCTGAAGCTCGGAGCCCCGCAACGGCATACCCCTGCAGCGCTGGTCTTCACACCGCCCACGGAAGGGTTGGCCGCGCGGCAACCCTTGCGCCGCCGACCGGAACGGTTGCGTGGACACCAGCCGAGGTGCACCACCACCGCGGGCTCCTACGGCCCGGCCAGAAGAGCGAGCTGATGGTCCTGCACCCTTCGACAGACAGAAG
>NZ_JBHUSF010000581.1:0-2409 GCF_042673295.1 Rhodococcus sp. NPDC057014 | reverse complement strand
CCTCGACCCCCACGCTGAGGTCGGGAACCGATTCCGTTGCTGCAACGCTCATTCACAAGGTATCCCCGGATTCCTCGAGACGAAACCGGCGGCCAGCGGGCTCAGCTGAAACCGATCACGTGCAGACGACGAGCGAGGTCGGGAGACCGGTGTACTGGCTGCGGGTGTCGAAGGTTCAGGGCGAAACGAGTGCGGGTACTCCGTCGGGTATGGACCAGTCGCAGGCGCCGTTGTTGGATGCGTTGGAGCAGTACCACAAGCTTGACCGTTACGGATTCTCCCCGCCCGGGCATCGTCAGGGCCGCGGCGCGGACGAGCGGGTAAAGAGGGTTCTCGGCACCGCCCCGTTCCGTGCGGACGTGCTCGCCTCCGGTGGTCTGGACGACCGGAAATCGAGGAACGGCTACCTGGCCCAGGCCGAACACCTGATGGCCGACGCGGTCCGGGCCGAGCAGGCCTTCTTCTCGACCTGCGGTAGTTCGCTGTCGGTGAAGGCGGCGATGATGGCCGTCGCCGGAAACGATCCCGGCGGTTTGCTGGTGACCCGCGACGCCCATAAATCCATCGTCGCCGGACTGATCTTCAGCGGTGTGACGCCCAGGTGGATCACGCCCCGATGGGACGAGGACATGCATTTTTCCCATCCTCCGTCCCCGGAACAAGTGCGGGCGATGTGGGAGAAGTACCCCGACGCAGCCGGTGCACTGATCGTCAGTCCGAGTCCGTACGGCACGTGCGCCGATATCGAATCCATTGCGCAGGTGTGTCACAGACGGGGCAGGCCGCTGATCGTCGACGAGGCGTGGGGTGCGCATCTGCCCTTCCACGACGACCTGCCGAGCTGGGCCATGGACGCGGGCGCCGACGTCTGCGTGGTCAGCGTCCACAAGATGGGTGCCGGTTTCGAGCAGGGATCGGTGTATCACCTGCAGGGTCGCCTGGTCGACGGCACGCGCTTGTCGCAATGTGCGGACCTGTTGACGACCACCAGCCCGAACGTGATGTTGTATGCGGCCATCGACGGGTGGCGGCGGCAGATGGTCGAGCGCGGTGGGGAGCTGCTCGGCAGCGCACTCGCACTCGCCGGCCGCGCTCGGGAACGGATTGCCGACATCGATGGTCTGGCCGTGCTCGAGGATCGGCTACTCGGTGAGCAGGCCTCGCATGATCTCGACCGCTTGCAGATCCTCATCGATGTCAGCGAACTCGGTGTATCGGGGTTCCAGTGCACCGATTGGTTGCGGGAGTATTGCCGCCTCGACGTCGGCATGCACGATCACCGCCGAATCGCGGCGACCTTGTCGATGGCCGATGACGACACCACCACCGGCCGCTTGGTCACCGCACTCGACGACCTGGCGCAGGCCGCGGCTTCGTTCGAACCACCACCGCCGATCTCGTTGCCTAGCCCGCAGGAGCTGCAACTCGAGTCGGTGATGTCGCCGCGGGATGCGTTCTTCGGCCGGACGGAGATGGTCGACGCGGACAGGGCCGCCGGACGGATCGCGGCCGAACCCCTGACCCCGTATCCACCCGGCATTCCCGCAGTGGTACCGGGGGAGCGGCTCGACCAGCCGGTGATCGACTATCTGCGCAGCGGGGTGGACGCGGGCATGGAAATCCCCGATGCTGCCGACCAAACCCTCCGCCGCATCCGCGCGGTCGCTGTGTGACCAGTGGTGCCGACCATGCTCGGATGTTGCCGGTGGCTGTGAGCCGAGCGGCCGCGGTGTGCCGCAAGCGGGTTGCGTAGTGTCGTGCGCACAGGAGCTTTTCGTTGCGGTCCCGGACTCGTCGAAAGCCACAGCCAGACTGCTACCGGCATCCCATCCCCCTTCGGCACCGGCGAGGTCTCGGTCCGGTGGGGTAGGGCGGGGCGCAGCAACCCGGGGTGAGGAGGGTGGCGGTGCGGGGTGTCTCGAAGACCCGAATCACCTTCCGAGATCGGCAACCGGTGCGGTGGGAATAGGAACCGAGGTCATGGTCGCCGCTCGTCTCGGCTCAGGTGGCGATATCACAAGGGTTGACCCCCGACCTCGGTGTGGGTGTCGGGCGCTTTGGGTACCCGTGCGGACATGACCTCACCACCGAAGCGACAACTGTGGGTATCCCGGTCCGGGTCGACCCTGGGACCTACCGACGATCGTCGACACGTGAACCCCGCGCACACCTCGGTTTCCGACAGAACGGCAGCAGGTGATGACTGAAAACCACGGTGCGACAAGAAAACCTATTCGAGACGGTCGCTGGGCCCGGATAGCGGAGAACTGGATCGCCGTCGTCTTCTTGATGGCTGCCATCATCGGGGCGGCACTATTCATCACGGCGCTCGGCGGCGGGTTCGCGGGGTGGGCGCTTATTGCCGCGGCTGTCACCATGGCGTTGCTGATCGGCGGCATCCTCGCCGCG
>NZ_JBHUSF010000580.1:0-2416 GCF_042673295.1 Rhodococcus sp. NPDC057014 | reverse complement strand
GCCCCCGCACCGTTGGTGCGGGGGCCGTTTGCATGTCGACCTCGTAGGATGGAGCTGTGATTGAAGTTGACGGCGTCGTCTCGGTGATCTTGTTGGTGATTCGCATCGTCGCCCTGGGCGGTGCTGCATATGCACTGTTCCACGCGGCTCGCCAGCGCAAGGACGCGTTCACCGCCGTGGACAAGTTGAGCAAACCGATCTGGCTGAGCATTCTCGCGGTCGCATTCCTCGTTCTCCTGCTGTTCCCCGCGGTGCAGTTGTTCGGCATCGTCGCGGTCGTCGCGGTGTGCGTCTATCTCGTGGACGTGCGTCCTCGTGTCGACGACGTGCAGCGCGGGCCTCGCTGGTAGGAACTCCGGCCGGACAGTCACCGCTCCTCCCGCACGGTCCTGCGACGTTCGGGGTCTTGCGCGCCCTAACGATGACAATGGACATTGTGACAATGCTATGGTGGTGACTCGGCTACCGAGGAGCTGACATGTCCGCGACGGAATACCGGATCGACGACCTCGCACGCGAGGCGCGGGTGAGCGTGCGCAACGTCCGCGTCTACCAGGACCGCGGGCTGCTCCCACCGCCGCGGAAACAGGGGCGCACGGGGTGGTACAACGACTCGCACCTCGCGCGGCTGCACCTGATCGGACGCATGCTCGATCGCGGTTACACATTCGCGACCATCAGCGAACTGCTCACCGCCGCGCACTACGGACTGCAGGTCAAAGACGTTCTGGAGACCGACGACCCGGGCCGCCGCTGGAAGAAGCGCAGGCGCGCGGCACGCCTGACGATCGCCGAGCTGAAACGCATGTTCGGCGCGCAGACCACCGAGGCCAACATCGCCCGCGGCACCGAACTCGGTGTGCTCGTTCCCGCCGGCGACGACTTTTCGGTGGACGATCCGCGACTGGTCGAGGCGGCGCAGGTCCTCGTCGACGCCGGCATCCCGCTCGAGGACGTCCTCGAGCAGACCGCGGCGGTGCGACGTGACCTCTCGGACGTCGCCGCGCGGTTCGTTGCCGTCGTCGCAGACCGCTACCTCGCCGCCGAGGGGGAGCCGCTCGAACTCGACGAGGCGACGGTCTCGGACATCGCGCGGCTCGTCGACCAGATGCGTCCCCTCGCGCACGACGCCGTCCAGTCGCTGTTCGAAGAGGCGATGGAGGAGCAGATCTCCCGGGCTCTCGAGCGGGCGGCCCGGCAACTCGGCGAGACGGTGGGTCCGGCGTCGGGCACAGGCACCAACAGGGCAAGTCAGACAGGACAGGGGTAGGAATGACCAGCAGTTCGCGCACCATCGCCTTCCGGGCTCTCGCAGGCGCAGCCGGGGCGGGCGCCGTCGTCGCCGCGGCAGCGGCGATCCGTCACAAGCGCGCCACCCGCGGGTTGACGTTGTCGACCGAGGTGGCCCCGAACGAATTGCTGCGCACCCCGGATCTGCGCCCGGACGTGACGGAGATCCTCACCGACGACGGAGCGACGCTGTACGTGCGCGCCTACGGTCCGGTGGACGGCGATCCCATTGTGCTGAGCCATGGTTGGACCTGTTCGACCGAGTACTGGTACCCGCAGGTGAATGCGCTCGCCGGTGAGTACCGCGTCATCACCTACGATCAGCGGGGGCACGGCCGCAGCTCGGTCGGCTCGCTTCCGCTCGGTCCCGACGTCCTCGCCGACGACCTGTCGGAGGTGCTGAAGGCGACGGTGCGTGCAGGCAAGAAGGCCGTGCTCGTGGGTCACAGCATGGGTGGCATGAGCATCATGGCATGGGCGGGGCGGCACCCCGACGAGGTCGGGGAATATGCGTCCGCGGTCCTGCTCGCCAGCACCGCCTGCGACCGGCTCGTCGCCGAGACCACCGTCATCCCGCTGCCGAATCGGTTTCCGCGCGTGCCGGTTCCGGTCGGTCGCGCCGTCCTGAGCACACCGGTGCCGCTGGTGTCGTCACCGGTGATGACGCGTGCGCTGCAGTACGTGTCGATGTCGCCAAACGCGTCGCGCGCGGAGGTTCAGTTCTGCGAGAACATCGTCCGGGACTGCAAGCCGCGCATCCGCGGCGGCTGGGGTGCTGCGCTCAGCGGCCTCGACATCCACGAGGCGCTCGACCACCTCGCGGTCCCGACGACGGTGCTCGTCGGATCCATGGACCGGTTGACCCCGCCCGTTCACGCCCGCAAGCTCGCTCGTGTCTTGGACGAGGCCGGTCACCTCCAGCGGCTGATCGTCCTGCCGGGCGTCGGCCACATGAGTTCCGTCGAGAGTATCGACGAGTTCGACAAGGAGATCGTGCGGCTGCGCAACCTCTGACCTTCCGGCTCCCTCCGCAGTCGGTCGGGCCCACACCCGGATTGGGGGTGGGGCGGATTTTTTTTGCGGGGTGTTGGGGTAAAAAAACAACCAATTAAAAAAAAAGAAAATT
>NZ_JBHUSF010000579.1:0-2441 GCF_042673295.1 Rhodococcus sp. NPDC057014 | reverse complement strand
GGCAATTGCCTGTGCGGCTGACGAATTGCTGTGAAACTACGGCGATGTGCGGCGCATCGCTCCGACGGGGTCGGAGTAGATGGCGCTCAGCGACACCACCGTCGAGGCGTACTCCTGCACCCGGTTGCCGAATCCGGAAATGCGAATGTCCCTGCGCTCCAGCGACGATGCCTGCGCGAACGCCTCCGCGACGTGCGGGATTCCGGCCGGGTACTCGGTGAACGCCTGACCGCCGAGGATCACACGGTCCGGGTTGAACAGGTCCCGCAGCATCGCGACCGTCTTGCCGAGCACCTGCGCACGTTCGACCAGGATCTCGTGCGCGGGAACGGAACCCGAGGATGCCGCCTTGTAGAGCGCGCTCATCGTCGGACGCTGGTTCGACTCGGGGAGGATGCCGGCGTCGAGCGCGGCGGAGATGACCGCGCGATCGCTGATCGTCGCCTCGAGGCATCCGCGTGAACCGCACGAGCACTGCGCCGACGAACCGGTCGGCAGGTGCGCGATGGAACCGGGACCGCTCGACGGGGTGTGAACGCGGCCGTCGATCGTGATCGCGATTCCGGCCGTCTCACGGGCGTAGAAGTACAGGCCCGTTTCGCCTTGCGCGACACCGTCTTCGCTGTCGGGGCTCAGCAGCAACTCGGATGCGGCCATCGCCTCGACGTGCGCCGCGACGGAGACGGGCAACCCGAGTCCGGTCGCGATGATGGCGCCGACCTGAGCGGACTTCCACCCCAGCCTGGGGTGGTCGACGACACCGGTCTGCGCATCGACGCGTCCGCCGAGCGCGACACCCGCCCACAACGGGCGACGACGGTGCCAGCGGGACGCGAAGGCCCGTGCGCTGCGGGCGATGCCGGTCAGCGCGTCGGCGGACGCGCCCTGCGGGGTGGGCACCTCGACCGCGCCGAGGACCTTTCCACGGAGGTCGCTGGCGATGATGCTGGTCACGACCGCACCGATGTGGATGCCCACGGTCAGGTACGGCTCGTGGTTGACCTCGAACGGAACACGCGGACGACCGATCGCGCCGGACGGCGTGAGGTCGCCGCGTTCGCGCAGCAACCCGAGGTCGAGGAGCGCCGACACCTGACGGTTGACGGTGGCGATGCTCAGCCCGGTCGCCTTCGCGGCGACGTCCCGCGACAGCGGCCCACGGGACCGGGCCACCCGCAGAACGCCGGCGGCGGGGCCGTCGCTGATCCGCAGTTCGGGAGGAACGATGTGCAGACGGGGTCGGGACACGGGCCGCTGGAATCGAGATGCGGATCCGGTCCGGGTAGGGCTGGAAAGGGTGGGGGTAGACACGTGGCAGTCCTTGCATGCGGAGGCGGTGCGCACCTTCGTCCGAACGCTGCATCGGTCCCGGGTGGAGATGGGGACGACCGAGGACGATCGATCAGGAGAAGACGGCGCTAATTAGCTGCAGATGCTGAGACAGCGACAACACAGTTCCCGCGCCAAGGGCAGCCGCGAACCCAGCGCGGAGGTCACGTAGGTGACCCGCGGAGCGGTCGACTGGCCTGAGGACATGTCACGAAAGTAGCAGCTTCGGTCGGTTTCACCAATCCGAAGGCGCGACGGCGTGTACCGGCGCGCCACCCCCTTCCCCAGTTCCCGCTGCTGCAGGGCGGCGGCATCCACAGCAATGGGAGACCGACGCCACTCTTGACGGCCGACCGTGTCTCACGACACAATACACCGGGATACCAACCGAACGTACGGTTATAGGAGCGAGATGTATCGATGTGATCGTCACTGGTCGGCACACCGGGTCCGGAGTTGTCGATGAAGACGACGAGGGCGGTGCTCGCCCTCGGAACGGGACTCACCGTGCTGCTGACGGCCTGCACGGCCACCGGAACGCAGGAGTCCGCCGCCGGAATCACCGTCAAACGGGACGGTTACGGAATCCCACACGTGTACGCCGACACCACGCGCGCGCTCTACTCCGGATACGGCTACTCCGTGGCCGAGGATCGCCTGTTCCAGATGGAGATGGCCAAGCGGTCGTCGATCGGCACGGCGGCCGAGGTGCTCGGACCCGACTACGTCGAGATCGACAAGACGGCGCGGGGGAGCATCGACCCGCAGTCGATCAAGGATCAACTCTCCCGACTGCCGCAGGACGAACGCGACATCTTCGACGGCTACGCCGAGGGGTTCAACAAGCGGATCGACGAGGTCGCCGCGGACCCGGATCACCTGATGCCGAAGCAGTTCCTGGACGGCGATTTCCGGCCGGAGCACTGGACCGGATACGACGTGGCGATGGTCTGGGTGCAGACCATGGCCAACAGGTTCTCCCAGTCGAGCAGTGAACTCGCGAACCTCCAGGTCCTGAAGAGCCTGCAGGCGAAGAACGGCGCGGAGAAGGGCCGGCAACTCTTCGACCAGCTGATCTGGGCCGAGGAAGACCCCACCGCCCCGACCACGGT
>NZ_JBHUSF010000578.1:0-2499 GCF_042673295.1 Rhodococcus sp. NPDC057014 | reverse complement strand
TCGACTAACGCCCATCGAGTATGAGACGCTCCATCAGGCCGCACACGCGGCCTGAACTGCACACCCCGAGTGTCAACCACGGTGGGGGCAGTCCCTACTTGACATCAGTCCACTGATTGGACTTAGCGACCCTTCGACTGCGGCGTTCGAGCAGTACACGCAGAACGGTCGAGCGAAGCTCTTCTTTTGCATTCTCGTAAGGAGGCGAGCGGAGGACAGAGCACAGCAGATCGGCGCATACCTGCCGTTCGTCGTCCTTATTGATCGCATGCCAGTCGTCGGCAAGCGAGGCAATCCCATATGCACCAGCGAGCCGAATAGCGGAAGAACTGTGCCCGAGCTGTTCTGCGCAGGCTGTGTACCTGTCACGTAGGTTTCTCTCGCGGCCGGTCTCGTACTCGCGGTTGTCGGTTGTCTCCTTGTGGGCGTGCTCTGCCTCTTTGAGCGTATTGGCTCGATCGAGTGCCTTCTGGCGTCTATAGGCGAGCACAGCGGCCGGCACCGCGACGGATCCCGCCACGATTAATCCGACCGACCGAGCGATTCCGGATAGATCCGCATTGACGACTGCCACACCGTGAGGCGTCACGAGCTCGGCGAGAATGTAAGTGCCTGCGCTGGCGGCCGCAAGCGTGCCGACGCCTAGACCGACGAGTGTTATGCCACGGGGCCCCACTTGGGGAGGGGGCAGTGCAGGAGACGCGTCCGGACGGGAAGACTGGGTGGTCACCTGCATGTATCTACACGACCGCAACTCGCAACCGATACCAGCCCCTCTATCCGGCGTTGTTCAGAATGGTGTTGGCGTCGCCAGCTCGCCGCACAGCTGCATGAGACGATCACAGACCGACCCGATCGAGGGCCCACGCAGCCCGAGCCGATCACCCGCCATCGGTGCCGAGACCGCACACACAGTGCTCGCGACCGTGCACACCCTCGCCGCCGCTCTCGAAACCCAGACCGAGAGCACCGCAGGCGACACCTCCGCCGCCTGACACGCCACGACACCAAGGCCCCGAACCGTCCGGTTCGGGGCCTCTTCGTGTGCGGGCCGCCTTGGGTAGGCAGCAGCGGTTTGGGTGGCACCTCCCCTGCGGTCCGGTGGAGGCCACCTGCGGTGTCCCCTGAATCGAGCTCCGCTGCGCTCCGCCCTGGAGAAAGAACATCGTTCTTTTGACCTGCTGGCCTGGGCGATCCTGATCGACGGCGGCCGGGGAACAACCCCTGGCGGCTGCGCCGGCCTGCGGCTCCGAACAAGTTTCCGCGACTCGCAGGCTCCCCGCGAAAACTTCTCCGGCCCAGGGGTTGCACCCCGTCCTGATACCGCCGATCCGACTCTCCCTTGCCAGCAGGGCAAAAAGAACGGGCAGGGACTTCGGTTCGGCCCACCGACACCTCCAAGGAGCGTTTTGATGATCCGTCTTTCCACCGCCACCGATGTTCTCGCCGCGATCCCCGCGTTGCTGGGATTCGTGCCGGTGCAATCCATCGTGGCGATCCTGGTCGGCGAGTCCGACACCGACAATGCCCCCCGAGTCATCCTCGCGGCGCGCTACGACGCCGACACGGACGTTGCGTCCGTCGCCTATCAGCTGTGCGGGATCGCCGTCCGCGAGCAGGCCACCGGCGCGGTCCTGACCGCCGTCGTCGGCGGACCGGGCGCGTCCGCAGCACTCGACAACATGGCCATGCTCGGTGACGGTCTCGAGGCACACGGCACGCGCGTGATGATGTCGCTGCACACCGCCGAACTCATCGAGGGTTCCCAGTGGGTCAACCTCGAGACACTCGAACGCGGCGCGGTCCCGGACCCGAGTACGTCCGCCGTTGCCGCCACCATGGTCGCCGAGGGCCGCAGCATCGAGACCACCCGGGCCGCGATCGCCGCCCGCTACGGCATCGCCGCCGAAGCCGACGCCCGCCCCGCACGTGAGGCGTTCCGCGACCAGGGCCACGACTTCCCCCGCGCCACCATCACCGAACTCGCTGCCGTGGCCCGCAGTCGGGAAGTCCCGAGCGCCGACCTCGCCGCCCGCGTCGGAATGGTCGCCGCCGCCAGCCCGCAGCTGCGGGATGCGTTGCTCTCGCTCGCCCACTACGGAGCGGCCGAGGCACACGCCGCGATGCTGCTGGTGGCAAACCAGTTACGCGGTGCCGCCCGCGTGCAGACCCTCACCGCCACCGGACTGTTCGCCTACCTCGACGGGCGCGGCGCAGAAGCGGGCATCGCGTTCGACATCGCCCGCGAGACCGCCGACACCGCCCCGGAGGCCGACACCGGACTGCTCGACCTGCTCGACGTCGCCGTACAGAACGGCATCCACCCGCACGCGATCGCGGAGCTGGTGACCATCGGCGTCGACGTTGCACAGAAGTTGGGTGTCGAGTTCGACTGACACCGACAAACAAACGGCGCGCCCCCGAACTCCCTAGGTTCGGGGGTGCGCCTCCGGTGAGCGTAGAGGGTGTTCGGGCATCGAGCCCCAACACCCAGTCACA
>NZ_JBHUSF010000577.1:0-2502 GCF_042673295.1 Rhodococcus sp. NPDC057014 | reverse complement strand
CTCAACCGCCCGCGGTTGAGAAGTACTCACGGGTCAGCGGAGGACGAACAGTTCCCCGAGCAGGGTGGGCGTGAGCACTTCGCCCTTGGGGCCGACGGACGTCCCGACGGTGAACCCCTTCGCCCCGGGCAGCGTGTCCTGGTCGAGGGTTTCGCCGGTTCCGGTGTCGAACGTGAGTATCGCCAGTCCGTCCGTGCCGTCGCGGACCACCGCGTACCCGGTGGACCCGGCCGTCTGCGCCGGGACACCCAGCTGCAGTAGATCCTTCCGCTCCCAGACGAGTTCGGCGTGATCGCCCTTGTCCTGCAGCGCCAGCAGGTGGCCGTCGGGACCACCCGCGGGGATGATCAGACCGTCCGCGGACGTCGACGGGCTGCCTGCCGCGGCGTACCCGATGTCGTAGCTCCACTTCGCATCACCGGTCGCCGAGTCGATCGCCCACATCGTTCCCCAGTTGTCGTTGGCGTAGACGACGGAGCCGTCCGCCGACAGATCGGGGCTGGACGCGCTGCCGCCCGGCAGAGTGTCGCTGGACCATTCGTGGGTGATCGCCGGGTTGTCGCCACCGGAGTACTTCATCGCGACGAGTTCCGCCTGGGGTGCGCCGGGCGCGAAGAGCGTGAAGTAGAACTTGCCGGACTCGAGGTCGATGGCGGGCATGTTCGCCACCGGGCAGTCCGGGGCGCCGAAGAAGCAGCCGCGCAGGCCCTTGTCGTCGGGGAGGATGTCGACGTTCGCGCCGTCGGCGAGGGAGGGCGGCGGGACGAGATCGTACGGCGCCACGACCTTCTGGCCGTTCTGCGTGTTCACGATATTGATCTGGCCGAGCTGGGTGATGAAGAGGAGATTGCCGTCGCCGGTGAACTGAGCGGACAGCGGGGTCCCGACCACCGGTGTGCGCCAACGCAGCTGGCCGTATTCGTTGAACGAGTTGATGGCGCCGTCCTCGCCGACGTACACGTTGGCGGCGCCGTCGACGACCGGTGTGGACGCCACGACGCCGGGGGCGAGTTGCCGGCACCACCGTTTGCGGCCGCTGTCCATCTGGTAGGAGAAGAGGTTGCAGCCCTTCTCGGTGCGCGCGGTGACGAAGATCTGGCCGCTCGCCGCCACGGACGCGTAATTCGCGACCGGGCCGCCGAGCGGGCGCGACCAGGCGAAGGAGAGGTCGCGGGAACCGGTGACGGGGCTGGTGTCGCTGTTGCGGGCGTCGGCGTGCATGCCGGGCCACCCGCCTGCCGAGAAGATGTCGTCGACCTGCGGCCCGCTGCTGCAGCCGCTGAGGACGACAGTCGAGATCGTCGCCAGCGCCAGTACTGACGAACGTAGGACCCGCCGCATTACATCTCCTCGTCTTCGATAACGCTCGGCCCAGAGACTATCCCGCCGAGGCGGGGCCGAGCGTCAGACCCCGAGGCGGGGCCGAGCGTCAGACCCCGAGGCGGGGCCGAGCACACGCCCCGAGGGTGGTGCCGGAGTCCGGACGCACCCGAACGGGGGTGCGGGCGGTGAACGTAGGCTGACAGGCTATGACGAGCATGTGGGGCGCACCGTTGCGTACGAGGTGGCGAGGATCCCGGCGGAGTGACAGCGAGCAGGCCCGCTTCCTGACACGCGCCTCGCTGCGGTGGGTGCTGGCGAACAAGGCGTACACGCCGTGGTACCTGGTGCGGTACTACCGGCTCGCGAAATTCAAGCTCGCCAACCCGCACGTGATCCTGCGAGGCATGGTGTTCCTCGGCAAGAGGGTGGAGATCCATTCGACCCCCGACCTGTCCCGGCTCGAGATCGGCCGGTGGGTCCACATCGGCGATGGCAACGCCATCCGGTGCCACGAGGGTTCGCTGCGCATCGGCGACAAGGTGGTGTTCGGCAAGGACAACGTCGTCAACACGTACCTGGACATCGAGATCGGTGCGTCGACGCTCGTGGCCGACTGGTGCTACATCACCGACTTCGACCACCGCATGGACGACGTGAACGTTCCGATCAAGGATCAGGGCATCGTGAAGGGCCCGGTCCGCATCGGTCCCGACACGTGGGTGGCGGCCAAGGTGACGGTCTTGCGCAACACGCGCGTCGGGCGAGGCTGCGTTCTCGGCGCGCACGCCGTCGTGAAGGGCGACATCCCGGACTTCAGCATCGCGGTCGGGTCGCCGGCCAAGCCTGTGAAGAACCGCAAGGCGGAGTGGGAGGCGGGCGCGGCGGAACGCGCGAAGTACATCGCGGCCCTCGAGGACATCGCCCGGAAGAAGGCGGCGCAGGAGAACTGAGTGGTGCGGTGGCATAGTCGGGAGCATGGCTGCGTCGGACGCCGAACTCGAGGACCGCATCCGGGCGCTTCTCGACGCCCGGGCCGACACCGCGAGCATCTGCCCGTCGGACGTCGCGCGCGCCGTCGCCCCCGATGACTGGCGACCCCTCATGGATCCGGTGCGGGAGGCCGCCAGGCGTCTGGCCGACGCCGGCGTGGTCGAGATCACCCAGAAGGGGGATGTGGTG
>NZ_JBHUSF010000576.1:0-2504 GCF_042673295.1 Rhodococcus sp. NPDC057014 | reverse complement strand
ACGTCGCGGTAGGAAGGACTGCCCACGATCGCGGGCTTGTACTTGTTGAACGAGGCATCGATCTCGTCGCGAAGTCCTTGCGGGAGACCAAACTGGTCGTAGCATTCGTAGAGGCAGTCGAACATGGCGCTCCAGTGGACTTCGGTCAACCCCATACCCCGGTGGGCGGTGAGCATGTCCCGCCCGCGATAGCGAACGTTGCCGCCCCATTGCGCGGAGAGGAAGTCGACGAAGTTGATGTGCTCCTTGTAGAACGTCGACTCGGACATGTGCGCCCAGATGTGACCGATATCAGGATGTGCCATACCTTTCTTGAGGGCCTCGGCAGCGAAGATGTAGATGGCGTCGTAACCACCCAACCGTTCGTACAATGATGGCTGAGGGTCGGTCGATGATGAGTTGGTGGGCGGGTGATCTGGCTGCGTCATCATGGTGCCTTCTTATCCTTCGAAAATCTGGGCGAACTCGGAGTCGGACGGTTCGGCCACCGGAGACAGCGGGCGGTTCACGACCCTCGACTTGCGTGTGTTGTCGAAGTACAGCCGGAACACATCGGGACGCGAATAGTGGCCCACCGGGTCGGCCGCATTCTTTGCCGCGAGGATGGCGGCGTAGTCGATGTCCGCGTAGAGGATGCCTTCTTCGGCAGGAGCCAGCGGTTCGGCTAGATCACGGCCGTCGGGGCCGAAAATGCGGGCATGTCCACCCCCGAGCGCCAAGAACTGCCTCTTGAGTTCGGTGTCGGCCACGAGTGCCTGGCCGGCTTCGCCGATCAGGCCGGTCGGTGAGAGGACGAAGGTCTGTCCCTCGACGGCGTACTGACGGGCGGCACCGACGTTCACCTCCGGACCCAGGGCGTTGACCACGCCCTCGAAAATCGAGAAGCTGGGCCACGCTGCTACGTGAAGCTGTTCATTCTGGGAAAACATCGCGTACTTTGCCAGCGGTTGCAGATGCTCCCAGCAGTTGAGCGCGCCTACTCGACCCAGTTCGGTGTCGATGACCTGGATGTCCGACCCGTCGCCCTCTCCGAACAGGGTTCTTTCGACGTGCGTGGGCTTGAGCTTGCGACGAACGGTCTTGGTGACGCCGTGTCTGTCGATGAATGCTTGGGAGATGTAGAGGGATCCGTTCTCGCGTTCGCTGAAACCCAGCGAAATTGCGATGCCCGCATCACGTGCTGCCTTCTCGATTCGTGCGAACTGGGCACTACCGACCTCGATGGAGTTGTCGACGTAGGGCCCGACGAATTGGGACTGCCACGCGACCGAATCGAGCCACAGGAACCACGGGTATCCGGGGATCCAGACTTCCGGAAAAGCGATTACGGCTGCACCTTCGGACGCTGCCTGCGACGCCAAGGCGATGGTCTTGTCGATGCCTCCGTCGACGTCGTTCCAAACCGGTTCGGCCTGGACGGCGGCTGCTCGGAACGTCTTCGTGTAGTCGGGCACGTCTGCCTCCTTCGAGGGGGTGTTGCGCGGTCGATGCACCGCGCTTGCTTAGACGATAGGGAGCCGTCGGCGGTCTGTTCTCGATGTTTCCTGCATCGCATCCGACGTTTCGTGCACGCCTTTTATCTGCGGATTCGACGCTTCCCGCATGCGACGTCGGCAACTCGATCGAACGTTCTGCAACAGCCGAAGAGTGTCTATGCTCGGGGCATGGCTCACGTGCGAGCGCAATCCGCCACCGAGTGGGCAGAGGCATGCAGCAATGCCTTCGTACCGCTGCGGGTGCGCACCGCTGAAGCCAGATTTGCAGCGACCCTCGACCGGGTGGAACTCACCTCGGGTGTTTCGGTCACTCGTGTGGTTAGTGACGGTTCGGAAGTGGTCCGTTCCGCGACGACGATCGCACACCATCCGCGAGACGATCTGTTGCTCTCGATTCACCGAATCGGTAGCGGACGCGTGCTGCAGCACGGCCGCGAGGCGATTCTCGGCAAGGGTCGGGCCTCTCTCTACGACGCGTCTGCGCCCTACATACTGTCCTTCCCCGGTCGGATGAGCGAAATCGTGCTGCAGGTGCCGCGTGGAACTGTTCCCACGACCGGGCATTCGTTCGGTGACATCACGGCGTCGGCGCTGCCGCCGGCGACAAGTTTGGTCGCGCTGCAGAATCTGCTGCTGTCGGTCGACCCGCAGGTACCTCCGCGAATCGGCTCCATGGAGAACGAGATGCTCGCGGATGCGGCTATCACGTTGCTTCGAGCCGCTCTGCTGCCCCTGGAGTCCCGGACGCCACTCAGGCTCGAGGGTCATGCGCTGGCCGTGGCGATGCGTTCCCACATCGACGACAATCTGAGCGACCCGACGCTGACGGTGGAAAACCTCGCGCGCGCACTGCATGTCTCTGTGCGGCAGGTGTACAAGGTCTTCGCCGAGCATCTGAACGAGTCACCCGGCACCTATATACGGCGTGCTCGGCTCAGACGTGCCCACAACGAACGGGACTGCCCCGGCTCTGGTTGACACCTGACCCGTGAGGGATCTGCCCTCACG
>NZ_JBHUSF010000575.1:0-2545 GCF_042673295.1 Rhodococcus sp. NPDC057014 | reverse complement strand
GTAGGCTGCTCCGCCGCTCGTGCGCCTTTCCTGTAGCTCCCACTACCGGAAAGGCGCACGAGCTTTGCCCCCTGTTCACGTTCACCTGTCACGCTGGGACCCATGACCGGACAGCTGATCGTGTCGGTGTCGGGGATCAAGGACGAGACGCGCGACTTCGCGGCCGCGTTCGCCGAGGAGATGGATGCGCGCGGCGTGCCGCTGTCGCTGCTCGTCGCCCCACGCCTGAAAGACAAGTATCGACTGGTCAACGACCCCGCGACGCAGGACTGGCTCCGTGCGCGCCGATCCCGCGGCGACGCCGTCGTCCTGCACGGATACGACCAGGCCGCGACCAAGCGCCGCCGGGCCGAGTTCGCCGCACTGCCCGAGCACGAGGCGCGCCTGCGACTGCTCGCCGCCGACCGGGTGATGGAACAGACCGGGCTGCGCACCAGGCTGTTCGCCCCGCCCCGCTGGCTGGCGTCGCAGGGCGCCGTCGCGGCACTGCCGTCCGCCGGGTTCCGGCTGCTCGCCGCGATGACCGCCATCCACGACCTCGAACGCGGGACGTCGGTGCGGTCGCGGGTGCTGGGGATCGGGGAGGGGTTCCGCGCCGAACCGTGGTGGTGCCGGGCCCTCGTCCTGGGCTCCGGACGCACCGCCAAACGCGGCGGAGTGGTGCGTCTCGCCGTCACCGCCAAGCAGCTGGGCACGTCGGGACCGCGGCAGGCGATGCTCGACGCCGTCGACCTCGCGCTCTTCCACGACGCGCGGCCCGGCGTGTACCGCTGGGAGCGGCGGATTTCGCAGATCGGTGCCGCCTGACCCGTGAGTACTTGTTAACCGCCGGCGGTTAACAAGTACTCACAGGTCAAGCCACCTCGACGCTCGACTCGCTCGGCATCGTGCGGAACTCCGTGCCCTCCGGTGCCATGTCCGAGTAGCGACCGTAGAAGATGCCGGTGGCCTCGTTCGCGATGATCGCCTGGTGGATGGGCACCGCGACCCGCGGTGCGACGGCGCGCAGGTAGTCGATGGCCTCGGAGATCTTCAGCCACGGCGCCGCGGCGGGCAGGGCCAGCACGTCGACCTTCTGTTCCGGCACGAACAGGGAGTCGCCGGGGTGCATCAGCCGGGCGGGGTTGCCGGTGTCGCCGAGCAGGAACGCCGTGTTGTCGATCACGGGAATGTCGGGGTGGATCACCGCGTGCCTGCCGCCCGTGCCGGTGACGTGCACGTCGCCGATGTCGAACTCGTCGCCGGCGTGCACTCCCGTCCACGCGCCGCCGAGCTGGGCGGCGGTCTGCGGGTCGGAGTACAGCGCCGCGCCGGGGTTCGCCTCCACGAGGGCGGGTAGTCGCTGCTGGTCGACGTGGTCGGGGTGCTGGTGCGTGACGAGGATCGCGTCCAATCCGGTGATGCCCTCGAATCCGTGCGAGAAGTTGCCCGGATCGAAGAGGATGGTGGAACCGTTCAACTCGACGAGGACGCAGCTGTGGCCGAAGTGAGTCAGTCGCATGAATTCGAGTATGCGCCTGCATGCATGGCTCGTCCCGTTCGTCCGATGCGAACCGCAGGCAGGTAGCCCGGTAAACTCCCGGGTGCCCGGTGTTCCACTCTGGGCTCGCGCACAACAACAAGGAGCAGCACGTGGCCCGTGTCGTCGTCGAAGTCATGCCCAAGGCCGAGATTCTCGACCCCCAGGGGCAGGCCATTGTCGGAGCGCTGCCGCGGCTCGGCTTCGCTGGAGTTTCCGATGTCCGTCAGGGCAAGCGGTTCGAGCTCGAGGTCGACGGCAGTGTCGACGACGCTCAGCTCGAGAAGATCGCCGAGGCCCTGCTGGCCAACACGGTGATCGAGGACTGGACCGTGAGGCGCGTCGAAGCATGAGCGCCCGCGTCGGAGTCATCACCTTCCCCGGCACCCTCGACGACGTCGACGCCGCCCGCGCCGTGACCCTCGCCGGCGGCGAGGCCGTGAGCCTGTGGCACGGCGACGCCGACCTCAAGGGTGTCGACGCCGTCATCGTCCCCGGTGGCTTCTCGTACGGCGACTACCTGCGGTGCGGCGCCATCGCGCGGTTCGCGCCCGTCATGGGAAAGGTCGTCCAGGCCGCGCAGGGCGGCATGCCCGTCCTCGGTATCTGCAACGGCTTCCAGGTCCTGTGCGAAGCGGGCCTGCTGCCCGGCGCGCTCACCCGCAACGAGGGCCTGCACTTCATCTGCCGCGACGAGTGGCTGAAGGTCGAGGCCACGTCGACGGCGTGGACGTCCCGCTACGAGACGGGCGCCGAGATCCTCGTCCCGCTCAAGTCCGGCGAGGGCCGCTACCAGGCGTCGGCGAACGTCCTCGACGAACTCGAGGGTGAGGGCCGTGTGGTGTTCCGCTACGCCGGCGACAACCCGAACGGTTCGCAGCGCGGCATCGCCGGCATCTCCTCGGCCAACGGCCGCGTGGTAGGCCTCATGCCGCACCCCGAGCACGCCACCGAGGCCCTCACCGGGCCCAGCGACGACGGACTCGGCATGTTCTATTCCGTGCTCGACAGCGTCATCTCTGCCTG
>NZ_JBHUSF010000574.1:0-2547 GCF_042673295.1 Rhodococcus sp. NPDC057014 | reverse complement strand
CCATGGGGCTCGCCGGAGAGGCAGGAGGGCTTGGTGCCCACGGGTGCCGTGGGCGGTGCGGATCAGAATGCGGCGCGTACGGTCCCGCCGTTGACGCCGAGGGTGCTGCCGGTGGTGTAGCTGGTGGCGGGGGAGGCGAGGAAGACCACTGCTCGCGCGACTTCCTCGGGTTCGCCGAGCCGCGCCAGCGGGATGTCACGGTCGGTGACGAGCTGTTTGAGGGCCGCTTCCGGGTCGTCGAGCTGGTAGTTCGCCATCAGTGTCTCGATGTACCCGCCCTCCCGGAACCATAGCGGGGTCCAGATCGGGCCGGGGGAGACGTTGTTGACCCGGATCGTCGGCGCGTATGCCTTGGCCAGCGTCTTCGACAGGCTCACGACCGCGGCCTTGCTCGCGGCGTAGTCGACGAAAACGGACTCGGGTTGACCGGCGAGATCGGAGGTGACGTTGACGACCGATCCGCCGCCGTTGTCCTTCATCGCCGGGAGCAGGCGTCGGCAGGTGCGCGCCATGGCGAAGAAGTTCAGCTCGAAGGTGCGGTGGAAGTCCTCGTCGGTGAGTTCCTCGAATGGGAGCATCCGTCCGATGCCGGCGTTGTTGATGAGGATGTCCGGTGCCCCGTCGAAGACCTGCAACGCTGCATCGGCTGCAGCGTTGCATTGTTCGAGGTCGGAAAGGTCTGCTTCGAAGGTGGTCACCGAGTCGAGCGATTCGGTGGCCACGTACTCGTCGAGGACGTCGATGGCCCGGTCGACGGCGAAGACCGTCGCGCCCTCGGCGGCCAAGATCCGAACGACGTCGCGCCCGATGCCGGTAGCCGTGCCGGTGACGTACACCTTCTTGTCGGCGAGTTGAAGATCCATGCTGGTCTCTCTTTCAGATGGCGGGGGGCCAGTTGTCGAATGTCGTCGCGGTGTGGGTCGGGGCGCCCTCCGGAGTGAAGGCCACCGCGAACGCCAGGCACCGAACTCCGCTGCGGTGGGCGTAGATCGAATGGGGAACGTTGGGCGGGGTATGGATCAGGTCGCCGGGCGAGACCTGCGCGACGTCGTCGCCGACTCGCATCGTGCCCCGTCCGGACAGGACGTAATAGAACTCGTGGGAGTCGTGGTAGTGCGGCTCGATGAATTTGCCGGGCTCGACGAGGAACTCGTTGACGAATTGCAGGTACGAACCCTCGGTCTGCTGCCGCAGTTGACCGAACGGAATCATGAAGTGGCTGGCGACCGTGTCGTCGTGTTCGAGGACGGCTGGGACGTCGGCGGTAAGCACGTGTTTCATGTGGTCTCTTCCAGTGAAGGTGGGTCGGCCCCGTGGCTGGGGTGCCGATACGGGCGGCGCGGCGCCACAACCTGGCGGCGGACGCGCGGTGCACGACACCGATGTGGTTGCGGGTGGTCTCGTTGACGAGCCCGCCGCGCAATCACATCGGTGTCGTGGGGTGTTGTTGTCTACTTGGTCGGACCGGTGATTCGTTCGATCGAGCGGTCGACCGTCACCGCGACGATGAGCAGTAGCCCGGTCACGATGAGCTGGACGTTGGTCGAGACGCCGAGCAGGTTCAGGCCGTTGCCGACGACGCCGATGACGAGTGCGCCGAGCAGGGCTGCGGAGGCCTTTCCTCGGCCGCCGAACAGGCTGACACCACCGATGACCGCGGCTGCGATGGCGTTGAGCAGCAGCGCACCGCCACCGATTCCGCCGCCGGAGGACACCGACACACCGAGAATTCGGGAGGCGGAGATGATGCCGGCGACCGCGGCCAGTGTGCCCGCGATGGTGAAGGTGAGGACCTTGAGGCGGCGGACGTTGATGCCGGCACGATTAGCGGCTTCGGCGTTTCCACCGGCGGCGTACAGGTGCAGACCGAATCGCGACTCGTTGAGGGTGTAGGCGGCGACGGCGAGGAGCGCGGCGAAGATGACGACCGGCATCGGGACGCCTTCGTTGGCATCGAGGACGGCGACGATGACGACGCCGGCGACCGCGGTCACCACAGTGGGGATCACGACCTCCCGGACCAGGGAGGCGGTGATCTCGTGCGCGATCTTGCGGCGGTACGAGGTCAGCCGCAGACCGAGTACGACCGCGACCGCGACGACCACCGTCAGCCAGGAGAACACCCCGGTGACGTAGGTGCCGGCGATCTTGTCGATACCCGTGCCGAGCAGGTTGTACTGCCCCGAGGTGGGCAGCAGCATCAGCTGGAAGCCGTTGAGAACCAGGCCGACGCCCAGGGTGACCACGAACGAGGGTACGAGGAACCGGGTCGACCAGAGGCCGGTCAATGCGCCGATCAGGGCGCCGAGTACCACTGCGACGATCACGGCAACAATGCTGTTGAATCCGGCGGCGACAACCAGTTTGGCCATCAGGACCGAGGTCACACCGCTGATCGCTGCCACGGACAGATCGATTTCGCCGGTGAGCAGGATGAAAACCAGTCCCAGAGCGATGGTTCCGGTGACGACGGTCTGAACCAGCAGATTGGAGATGTTGCGGCTCGACAGGAAAAATTCGCTCTGCGAGGAGAAGTAGATGATGAGC
>NZ_JBHUSF010000573.1:0-2552 GCF_042673295.1 Rhodococcus sp. NPDC057014 | reverse complement strand
CCGTCATGAGCATCCGGCACGACACGGTCACCGGGTTCCTGGACTCGCTCGCCGATCGAACCCCCGCGCCCGGCGGCGGCGCGACCGGCGCACTCCATCTCGGCCAGGCCGCGGCGCTGGTCTCGATGGTCGCCCGTTACACCACCGGCAAGAGGTACGCCGACCACGGGATGCTCGTCGAACGCATCTGCGCGTCCGCGGATGCGTTCCGAGAGAAGGCACTGCAGTTCGCCGAGGACGACATGGCCGCGTTCACGGCCGTCATCGACGCCTACCGTCTCCCCCGGGAAACCGAGGAAGAATCGGGGGCGCGTACAGCGGCGATCGCGACCGCACTCGCCGGCGCGGCCGCGGTGCCCGCCGAGGTGGTGGTCGCGGCGGGCGACGTCGTCGCACTCGCCGACGTCCTGCTGCCGGTGGCGAACCCCACCGTCGTCAGCGACGTCGCGGCCGCCGCCGAGGCCGCCCGCGCCGCCGCCACCACCGCCCGGGTCAACATCGAGGTGAACCTGCCCGGTATCACCGATGCAGACACCCGCCGGTCCCTCACCGAATGCCTGGCCGGCGTCGACACGATCGTCGAGCGCGCCGAGGCAGTCACCACCCGAGTACGAAAGCAGCTGAGTTCATGACCAGAAGCCTCGGTGGCGCCGAACTCGCCACCACCATCCGAGACGACGCATCCGGCGCCGCCGCCGCTCTCGCCGACCTCGGAATCCGGCCCAGGCTGGCAGTCGTCCTGGCCACCGACGACGAATCGACCGCCTGGTACGTGCGCTCCATCGCGGCGGCCGCGAAACGCACCGGAATCTTGTGTGACATCGTGGATCTCGGTGCGTCGGCGACCACGGGGCAGATCCACGGCACGCTCGTCGAACTCGGCCACGACCCGGACGTCCACGGAATCATCCTGCAGACGCCCCTGCCGGACGGAACCGACCTCGACGCGCTGCGGGAGGCGATCAACCCCGCCAAGGACATCGACGGCGCGAACCCGGTCAGCCTCGGCCGCCTCGTCGCGCGTCTGCCCGCTTTCGCGCCCGCCACCGCACGGGCCGTGATCGCGCTGCTCGATCACCACGGAATCTCCCCGCACGGCAGGACCGCCGCGGTGGTCGGCAGATCCACGGTGGTCGGAAGTCCGGTCGCGAACCTCCTCGTGCAGCGCAACGCGACGGTGACCGTCTGCCACCGGCACACCACCGACCTGGCTGCAGGCACCCGTGACGCCGACATTCTCGTCGTCGCCGTCGGCATTCCCGGACTGGTCACCGCCGAGCACGTCGCCGACGGCGCCGTCGTCATCGACGTCGGGACCACAGCGACCACCGACGGCCGGCTGCTCGGTGACGTCGACGCCCAGGCCGTGGACGGCCGGGCCGGTGCGCTCACCCCGGTCCCCGGAGGGGTGGGACCGGTGACCACCGCGTTACTGATCGCCCACACGGTCGATGCCGCCGCCGCCCAGCACGCCCAGCACGCCCAGCACGCCCAGACCCGATCGGACTCGGTGCTCGCCGGATTCCGAAGCGGCGTCTGACTTTCGCCTCCAGCCCTTGACCACCCGTCCCGCCTGAAATAGCATCGACCATGCTGATATATCAGTTTGCTCGGACTAATACCTCAATTTGATTCCGGCATCGAGGAGACCCACATGACCCAAACCTTCACCCTGACGCTCAGCTGCGCTCAGCGTCCCGGGATCGTTCACGCCGTCAGTTCCTTTCTCTTCGAGCAGAACTGCGATATCGCCGAGCATCAGCAGTTCGACGACACCCGGAGCGACGCGTTCTTCCTCCGCACCTCATTCGTGTCAGCGGGTGACGTCGACATCGAGCACTTGACCGCCCAATTCGCCGACGTGGCCGCGAGATTCGGCATGACGTTCAACTTCAACGGCAGTGACCTACCCCGCGTGATCGTGATGGTCTCCAAGATGGGCCACTGCCTCAACGACCTCATCTTCCGCTGGCGAGCGGGCAACCTCGGCGCCGAACTCGTCGCCGTCGTGTCCAACCACGAGGTGCTGCGCCCGATGGCCGAGGCCGCCGGCCTGCCGTTCGTCCACGTCCCCGTCACACCGACCACCAAGCCGGAGGCCGAGGCCCGGCTACTCGAACTCGTCGAGGAGTTCGACGCGGATCTCGTGGTTCTCGCGCGGTACATGCAGGTGCTGTCGGACGACGCGTGCCGCGCACTGCGTGGACGCGCGATCAACATCCACCACTCGTTCCTGCCCGGCTTCAAGGGCGCCAAGCCCTACCACCAGGCGTTCGATCGCGGAGTCAAGCAAGTCGGCGCCACCGCCCACTACGTGACACCCGACCTGGACGAGGGACCCATCATCGAGCAGGAAGTCATCCGCATCGACCACTCCTTCGACCCGGCGCGACTCGCCACAGTCGGGCAGGACGCCGAGGCCCTCGCGCTGTCCCGGGCCGTGCGCTGGCACTGCGAGAACCGGGTCCTGCTGCACGGGCACCGAACGGTCGTCTTCAGCTGAGGCGGCTCCGCCGCCCGTGAGTGGTTAACGAGTCCAGAGACTCGTTAAC